>DASQCX010000559.1:0-5100 GCA_035634455.1 Burkholderiaceae bacterium | reverse complement strand
CCGATCGAATCGATTCCGCATGCCGCCGCCCAGGTGCTGCGCCTCGGCGCGCAGGCCGAGGTGCTCAAGCCTGCGGCGTTGCGCCGCGCGATTGTGGAGAGAGTGAGTGCCGTCGCGGCGCTCTATTCTTGAAACTCAGCTGCCCGTGCTGCTGACGACGTTCGTCGTAACGCTGATGCCGCCTCCGCCGTTGTTGATGTCGGGGCCGCCAACGACCTCGGATAGTTCCTCGGCGGTCAGCGTGCGCATCGGCGCGAGGGCTTCTTCGCTCACGACTTGGTCTTGCTTGGACTCGAATTGTTTCAGATTCGACATCTAAATCTCCGGTTAGGTGAATGCCGAGGGCAGTCTATACGCGGAACCGTCGAGTTCATAGTGCCTTAGGGTCGGAGAAAGCCTTGGGGCGATGCCATGCGGGAGTCGCCCACAGCGTGTAGCCGTTGTGGATCTTCTGATCGAAGCTGGACGGCTTCTCGCCCGTGCGTGCCTTGCGCAACCTCAGCGCAACAGTGGTGCAGGCGGCGGAGGCGTCGGCGGGCGAGCCGGATGAAGAAGGCTGGCGGCGCGTGACGATTCCGATCGAATCGATTCCGCATGCCGCCGCCCAGGTGCTGCGCCTCGGCGCGCAGGCCGAGGTGCTCAAGCCCGCGGCGTTGCGCCGCGCGCTGCTGGATCGGATAGAGGCGGTGAAGGCGCTCTATGCCGATTGAGGGGACTGTCAGCAGTCGTCGTCGCAAGTGCTGACACTGCCGCCGTTCTGGATATCGGGGTCGTAGGGATACTTGTTGCCTTCGGCGTCGACTACGTTCACGGTGTATTTCACCTTGGCGGCATGCTTGTTGCGATCGTACAGCCCGGCCAGGGTGTCGCTGATGGTCCAGGACGCGCAGGGGAAATCGCTATTGGACTTGTCTTCCGGCACGATGGCATCGGTCGGGCTGAAGCTGAAGCCGGCGGGGCCCTTGAGGGTGAAGGTGATCAGTGCGCAGCCGAGGCCCTTGGGGACGTCGATAGTCTCGGGATCGCACGAAATATTGACGTTGCCGGAAGCGTCGGTCGAAACATTGACCGTGACCGGAAAGATGCGCGGGTCGGTATCAGACATGGTGGTTTCCCTTGATCATGGCCCGGCCGCTCCCCCCGCCTGCTGCGTCGAGCCAAGTCGTTGTTGAAGATCGGCGAAGGCAGGGTGCCGATAGGTTGTGCCCAGCACTCTATCGGCCCAGGCACGTGCGTCTTGAGCGCGCCCCAGGCGAAGATCGAGTTGTCCGAGCAAAGTCATTGCCGCTGGGTTCCGGCGCTCTGCGGACGGCCGCATGCGCGATGCCGCATCCAGCCACAGTTCGCGCGCCTGCTTGTCCTGGTGGGATCGGGCGAGAAGGTCGCCGCGTGCGAGTTCGATGCGAGCAACCACGGGTTGTTCCTGGGCGGTGAGTTCACCGCCGTCTGCCTGGTAGCGGCGCACGTCGGCCAGGTAGTCCAGCGACGCGGCATCGGCCGCGATTCTTTCACTCTCCTCGTCTGCCAACGTCGATTGGAGTTCTGCGACGTAGCCTACGGAGCGGATGCGCCACGTGCGCTTGGGGATTGGCCGTTTGAGCAGCGATGCCAAGCCTTCGCTGGCCACTTGCAATTGTTGGCGTGCACCGGGGCGGTCACCTTCGTCGGCCAGCAAGGCGCACAACAGGACATGAGCATCGACGATCTCGGTGATGTAGTTGACGTTGGCCGGTTCCCGCTTGTTCAGCGCCTGCAATTCGTCCAGCGCCCGGCTGGCGGTCGCCTTCGCATCGGCCATGTGTCCCAGATCGCGTTCCCAACTCGCGATCTCGTAGTGGGCGTTGGCGACGAGGAATTGCGCATTGATGTCCTTGTCGGCGTTGGGAGCGCTCATCGCTGCCGCGATCTTGTCCTTGTCGGCCTGGATCGCGTCCTCGAGTCGACCCAGCGCAGCGAAGGTGATCGCCTCCCAACCGATGGTGTTGCCGTAGCTGACGGCGTCTTCCGGATGGCTGCGCGCGAGCTGCGCGATCTCGGCGCGGGCTTGGGCCTGTAGCGGCAGCGCCTCCTCGGCGCGGTCCAGCTCGGTCAGGACGGTGCCAACGGCGGTCTTGGCGAACACGTCCTCCAACTGCCAGCCGTGATCACCCGGTTTCGCTTTGTTCATCCGTTGCGCCATGTCCAAGTAGCGCTGGAACGGCGCCTCCGCCTCGCGCAGGTGCCCGCGATACCACTGGGTGTACCCGACCCAGAATTCGCTCTGCGACTGGTCGAAGATCCGCTGCGGGTCGTTCGGATGTGCCTTGAGCAGCCGGCTCGTGGTGTCGGCCGCCTGCTGGAAATCGCGCACCGCTTCCTCGAGCTTGCCTCGCTGCTGCGCCAGGTCACCGATCATGTGCAGGGCCCGCGCGCGGCGGCCCAACGAATCGGCGTCCAGGCGATCGAGGTTCTGCGACGCGTAGTAGTCCAGCGCCTTCAGCCCCACGCCGTCCAGGATGTCCAGCCGCCCCACCGGCTGCAGCTTCTTGCGCAGATCCCCGATCATGTATTCGACGAGGCCCTCCGCCTGCACCCGCTGCGCTTGCGCCTCGCGCGCCTGCCACAGCGCGACGCCGATGCCCACGCCCAGCGCCCCGATGGCCAGCGACGTGGCCGCCACGCCGGCGCGGTGGCGCTGCACGAACTTGGCGGCGCGGTACAGCCGCGAATCGGGCCGCGCGGCGATCGGCTCGTGGGCGAGGTAGCGGCGGATGTCGTCGGCGAGCGTGTCGGCGTTGGCGTAGCGCTCGGACGGCGACTTCTTCAGCGCCTTGGCGACGATGGTCTCGATGTCGCCGCGCAGCTCGCCCGAGAGCCTGCGCGACTCCGGCGACCAGCGCGCCGTCGGCCCGCCGCGCTTGAGCACGGCCTCGGACAGCCGCCTGGGCACGGTCTCGATCACCGAGCGCATGCGGTCCAGCGGCGCGCCGGTGGGCGTGGCCGTCGGGTGGTCGCCGCCCAGCAGGATGTACATCAGCACGCCCAGCGCGTAGACGTCGGTGGCCGTCGTCACGTCGCCGGCCTGCAGCTGCTCGGGCGCGGCGAACTCCGGCGTGAAGGCGTTGCCGGCGCGCTGCGTCAGCGCGGTCTCGCCGCCGGCGCCGGCGTCGTCCAGCAGCTTGGCGATGCCGAAGTCCAGCAGCTTGACCTCGCCTGTCTTCGTCACCAGGATATTGGTGGGCTTGAGGTCGCGGTGCAGGATCAGCCGGTTGTGCGCCTGCGCCACGGCGCCCAGCACGTCCAGCATCAGGCGCAGCCGTGCCTCGACGGGCAGCGCGAGGCGATGGCAGTACTCGTCGATCGGCTCGCCGTCGATGTACTCCAGCACCAGGTAGGGCTGCGCGCCGTCGGCCATGACGCCGGCGTCCAGCAGCCGCGCGATGTTCGGGTGCGACAGGCGCGCGAGGATGCTGCCCTCGCGCTGGAAGCGCGCCGCGTCGCCGTGGCCGAACAGGCCCGAGCGCAGGAACTTGATCGCGACCTCGCCCTCGTAGCGGCCGTCCGTGCGCCGCGCCAGCCACACGGTGCCCATGCCGCCGTGGCCGATCTCGCGCACCAGCGTGTACGGGCCGAGCGTCTGGCCCGCCAGGCCGCCGGGCTTGGGCAGCGCCGCCTCCTGCATGAACTCGCCGCGCTCGATGGCGGGCAGGTGCGCCAGCATCGCGGCGACGGCCTGGGCGGTCTTCGGATCCTGCGCGTGCAGCGCGGCCAGGCGCGCGTCGCGGTCGTCGTCGGGCAGGTCCAGCAGCTCGTCCAGCAGCGGCGACAGCCGCCCCCAGGTCTCTTTTCCAACGCTCATGAAGTCAACGCCGAGGAGAGGAACAGCCGCGCCTTCTGCCAGTCGCGCTGCACCGTGCGCTCCGTGACCCCGAGGATCGCGGCGATCTCGGCCTCCGACAGGCCGCCGAAGTAGCGCAATTCCACCACGTCGTGCAGGCGCTTGTCCGCCTCGCCCAGCTGCTGCATCGCCTCGTCGACGCGCAGGATCTCGTCGTCGTGGCGCGCGACGGAGTCGCCGATGGCGGTGTTGAGCGTGACGTGCTCGATGTCGCCGCCGTGGCGCTGCGCGCGGCGCGCGCGCACGAAGTCGACGACCACCGAATGCATCACCCGCGCCGCATACCCCATGAAGTGCTGCTGGTCGGCGAACGCGGCCTCGCCGGCGCCGCGGAAGCGCAGCCAGCTCTCGTGCACCAGCGCGGTCGTGTCCAGCATCGTGAAGTTGCCGGACCGGTTCATGCGGCTGTGCGCCAGACGCTGCAGGTCTGCGTAGAGCAGCGCGAACGCCTGGTCGGCCGCCTGGCGGTCGCCGGCGCCCGCCGCCTTCAGCAGGGAGGTGATGTCGGACATGCGCTTTTACGTCTCGGGCCGCGAAGCCCGCATACCCCGGACTCTACCGCGAAGTTACACATTTTTTCATTTCCTGCTGTCGGGTTCGTGCCGGTGTTCTCGTTCTATTGGATGAGGGGCAGTGTTCCGGTGGGAAAGGGAGGCCGGAGGGCCGACCGGGATGCCGCCCCTCACCTTTTCCCGCGCCGCCCGTGTCGATGGCGGCCGGGACGTCCAGCACCGAGGAACCCCGTGATGTCGCCCATCCGCCCCGAACGCGAGGAAGACTGCGGCCAGTCCGGCCCCGAGAGCCGCCTGGCCGACACGGCGCGCACGGCGCCCGTGTGCGGCCCGGCGGAGGTACAGGCGCGCGTCGAGCTGCACCTGGCGCAGTGCCGCCGCCGCGGCGGCGCGCTGGCGCTGCTGTGCGTGCGCGTCGACACGATCGCCGGTACCGGCCCGCAGGTCGATGCCGGCGTGGAGCAGCAGGTGCGCCACGAGGTGTCGCACCGCATCGCCAACGCGGTGCGCGGCACCGACGCCATCCTGCGCGAGAGCGACCGCGACACCTGCGTCGTGCTGGTCGGCGCCGACGCGGGCGTCGCCGCGCGCGTGAGCAAGCGCATGCGGCGCCTGCTCGACGGCGACTACCGCGTCGGCGGCGAGCTGCTGCAGGTGCGGGTGCGCGTCGGTGCGTCCGCGCACCCGGAGCACGGGCCGCGCGCGGCGGAC
>DASQCX010000558.1:0-4804 GCA_035634455.1 Burkholderiaceae bacterium | reverse complement strand
TCGGCTTCGCGATGACGCTGAACTTCCTGACGATGGGCGTCGGCTCCTTCGTCTGGGGCGGGCTCAGCGACCGCTACGGCCCGCGCGCCATCCTCGTGGCGGGCGTCGTGCTGCTGGGCGCGGGCCTGGCGCTGGCCAGCCGCGCGACCTCGCTGCTCGAGTTCCAGCTGATCTACGGCCTGCTGATCGGCGTGGCCGCAGGCAGCCTGATGGTGCCGCTGATGTCGACCGTGACGCTGTGGTTCGACACGCACCGGGCGCTGGCGGTGTCGCTGGTGTCCTCGGGCATCGGCGTGGCGCCGATGACGGTGTCGCCGTTCGCGGCCGAGCTGGTCGTCACGCACGGCTGGCGCGCGTCGCAGCTGATCCTCGCGGCGGCCGTGATCGTGCTGCTGGTGCCGGCGGCACTGCTCGTCCGCCGCCCGCCGCACATGCCGGCGGCGGCCGACGCCGGCGGCCTGGGCGGGCCCGAGCTCAAGGCGGCCGCGCGCCGCACGCTGCGCTCGCGGCCGTTCATCGTGCTGTCGCTGACCTTCTTCGCCTGCTGCGCCACGCACGCCGGCCCGATCTTCCACACGATCAGCTACGCGATCGGCTGCGGCCTGCCGCCGATGACGGCCGTCACCATCTACAGCGTCGAGGGCTTCGCGGGGCTGGTCGGACGGCTGCTGTTCGGCGTGCTGGGCGACAGGCTGGGCGTCAAGCGCATGATCGTCGCCGGCCTGGTGGTGCAGGCGCTGGCCGCCGGCTCGTACGTCCTGGCGAAGGGACTGGGCGACTTCTACGCGGTCGCGTTCGTCTTCGGCATGGCCTACGGCGGCGTGATGCCGCTGTACTCGGCGCTGGCGCGCGACTGCTTCCCGCCGCAGGTCATGGGCACCGCGCTCGGCGCGATGACGCTGCTGTCGGGCCTGGGCATGGCGCTCGGCCCCGCGCTGGGCGGCTGGATCTACGACCACTTCCACGCCTACACGTTCATGTACCTCGGCTCGCTGGCCGTGGGCCTGGGCGCCGGCGCGATCGCGCTCGCGCTGCCGCGCGTGCGCGCGCACGGGCCCGGCGCGCCGCTGGCCGCGACGGCCTGAGGAACATCCGCGACGAGGAGGTGCCGACCCGGACGAGAAAGGGGCGCCGCCCGCGACGCCCCTTGCTTGCTCAGGCGGTTGCCCGGTCGCAGTCGGCCCAGCTCGTGGGCGTCTCGTACAGCCGGAGCTTGCGCAGCTTCAGGTGGTTGCCGAAGCGCTCGGTGTAGAGCGGATCGAGGATGCCGAACGCGATCGCCACGAGGTTCTCGGCGGTGGGCACGCGGTCGAGCACGACCGTCTTGTGCCCGGGGATCTGCGCGAGCAGGCCGCGGATCAGCGTGTCGCCGTCGTGCACCAGGAACGCGTGGTCCCACAGGTCGACCAGGTGTTCCTTGGCGAGGGTCTTCACGTCGGTGAAGTCCATCAGCATCCCGTGATCGCTGGACTCGGGATCGTTCACCGGCTCGCCCTCGAGCGTGATCTCCAGGGCGTAGCGATGGCCATGCAGGTTGCGGCACTGGCTCTTATGCTGCGGGATGCGGTGGCCGGCGTCGAATTCGAGTCGTTTGGTGATCGTGAGCATGGGATCGAGACCTTCTCGCTCAACGGATGCCAAGCATCTTGTGAGTCTGAAGGCCGAGTTTCCATCGAGGGTGCGCGAGGCAGTATTCCATCGCCAGGCGCTGGTTGGTGGACTGCAGCAGGTTGTCCATCGGCTGCAGGAAGAAATGCGTGAAGTCCAGGCCGGTGAAGCGCGCCGGGTCGACGCCTTCCTGCGGGAACACCAGCTTCAACTCGTCACCGGACTCGATGACGACCTCGGCGTCGGCCTTGGGGCTGACGCAGATCCAGTCGAGGCCCGGCGGCGGCGGGACGGTGCCGTTGGTCTCGGCGGCGATCGTGAAGCCGCGCGCGTGCAGCGCCGCGGTCAGGTCGGCATCGACCTGCAGCAGCGGCTCGCCGCCGGTGAGCACGACGAAGCGGTGCGACGGGTCGTCGCCCCAGTGCCGCGCGATCTCGTCGGCCAGCGCGTCCGCGGTCTTGAACTTGCCGCCGCCATCGCCGTCGGTGCCGACGAAGTCGGTGTCGCAGAAGGTGCAGACGGCCGTCGCGCGGTCTTCCTCGCGGCCCGTCCACAGGTTGCAGCCGGCGAAGCGGCAGAACACGGCCGGCCGCCCCGCGTTGGCGCCCTCGCCCTGCAGCGTGTAGAAGATTTCCTTGACGCTGTAGGTCACGAGCGCACTTCCTTCGTCAACGGCCGGCTCAGCCGACCAGCAGGCGGTTCACGCGCTGCACGTACGCCGCCGGCTCCTCCAGCTGGCCGCCTTCCGCGAGCCAGGCCTGGTCGAACAGCAGGTTGGCGAAGTCGTCGAAGCGCGCGTCGCCCTCGAGCTTCCTGACCAGCGCGTGCTCGGGGTTCACCTCGAGGATGGGCTTGGTGTCGGGCGCGGCCTGGCCGGACTGCTTGAGCAGGCGCGCCAGGTGGGCGCTCATCTCGCCCTCGTCGACGACGATGCAGGCCGCCGAATCGACCAGGCGCGAGGTGGCGCGCACGTCCTTGGCGCGATCCTTGAGCGCCTCCTTCAGGCGATCCAGCGTCGGCTTGAACGCGGTGGCGGCCTCCTCGGCGGCCTTCTTCTCGCCCTCGTCCTGCAGCGTGCCGAGGTCGACCGCGCCCTTGGCGACGCTCTGCAGCGCATGACCCTCGAACTCGTGCAGGTGCGACAGCAGCCACTCGTCGACGCGGTCGGTCAGCAGCAGCACCTCGATGCCCTTCTTGCGGAAGATCTCGAGCTGCGGGCTGGCCTTGGCGGCGGCCAGCGAGTCCGACGCGATCACGTAGACGGCCTGCTGGCCTTCCTTCATGCGCGCCACGTAGTCGGCCAGCGACACGCCCTTGTCGGCGTGCGTCGACGCGAAGCGGTAGAGCTTGGCCAGGCGATCCTTGTTGGCGTGGTCCTCGCCGATGCCTTCCTTGAGCACCGCGCCGAACTCGTCCCAGAACGCCTGGTACTTGTCCTTGTCCTGGACGTTGTCGCTGTCGGCCAGCGACTCCAGCATGGACAGCACGCGCTTGGTCGAGCCTTCGCGGATCGCCTTGACGTCGCGGCTTTCCTGCAGGAGCTCGCGCGAGACGTTCAGCGGCAGGTCGGCCGAGTCGATCACGCCCTTGACGAAGCGCAGGTACACCGGCATCAGCGCCTCGGCGTCGTCCATGATGAAGACGCGCTTGACGTAGAGCTTGACGCCGCCGCGCTTGTCGCGGTTCCACATGTCCATCGGCGCGTGCGCCGGGATGTAGAGCAGCTGCGTGTACTCGCTGCGGCCCTCGACGCGGTTGTGCGTGTAGGCCAGCGGCGCGTCGGAATCGTAACTGATCTGCTTGTAGAACTCCTGGTACTCGGCGTCGGTGACGTCGCTCTTGTTGCGCGCCCACAGCGCGGAGGCCTTGTTGATGGTCTCCCACTCGTCGAGCTGCCTGTATTCCGCCTTCTCGCCGTCCCACTCCTCCTTCTTCATCAGGATGGGCAGCGAGATGTGGTCGGAGTACTTGGAGACGACCGACTTGATCTTCCACGGGCGCAGGAACTCGTCCTCGCCGTCGCGCAGGTGCAGGATGACGTCGGTGCCGCGCTCGGCCCGCGCGATCTCCTCGACCTCGAAGTCGCCCGTGCCTTCCGAGCTCCAGCGTACGCCCTGCTCCGGCGGCAGGCCGGCGCGGCGCGACTCGACCGTGATGCGGTCGGCGACGATGAAGCCCGAGTAGAAGCCGACGCCGAACTGGCCGATCAGCGCGGCGTCCTTCTTCTGGTCGCCTTCCAGCTTGGCCACGAACTCCTTGGTGCCGCTCTTGGCGATGGTGCCCAGATGGGCCACGGCCTCCTCGGCCGACATGCCGATGCCGTTGTCGCGGATGGTCAGCGTCTTCCTCTCGGCGTCGAAGAAGATGCGCACCTCGAGGTTCGGCGCGTCCTCGAGGAACTGCGGGTGGTCGATGGCTTCGAAGCGCAGCTTGTCGCACGCGTCCGACGCGTTGGACACCAGCTCGCGCAGGAAGATCTCCTTGTTGGAGTACAGCGAATGGGTGACGAGGTGCAGGATCTGCTTGACCTCGGCCTGGAACGAAAGGGTTTGCTTTTCCATGGGATGTGCCCGATTGGATCCTGGGTTCGATTGGGAAAGAGGCGCGCGGGGGCCGGCCGGCGCGGCGCCGGCGGCAACCCCGTATTGTCGCCCGAGCCGGATTTGCGGGCCCGCAGGCTGGTTTTCAAGCGCCGGGCCCTGTCGATCCGCGCAAACCCGCATCGGGATACCACGTCCCGCAAATCGGGGGTCCGCAGCGTTGACAGTCCAACGACAGAAAACGAGACTTTTTCCCTCAGAAATTCATCTTCGTCTCATCGAGAGAGGGATCCCATGCGAATCAACATGCTATTGGCGGCGGCACTGTGCGCCAGCGGCCTCGCCGCCAGCCAGTCCGCGCTGGCCACGCCCACCCTGGCCGCGGCCCGCGCCGACGCCAAGGCCACCGTGGCCGCCGCATCGGCCCAGGATGTCGTCGAGTTCGGCGTCTACCTGCCGCTGCGCCACCAGGACAAGCTCGAGGCGCTGGTCGCCAAGCAGCATGACGAGAAGTCGTCGCAGTACCACCAATGGCTGCAGCCGGCGGAATTCCTGGCGCAGTACGGCCCGCGTCCCGCCGACATCGAGGCGGTCAAGAACGCGCTCGTCGCGCGCGGCCTGACCATCGTCTCGACCAACGCCCACGGCGTGCGCGT
>DASQCX010000557.1:0-2711 GCA_035634455.1 Burkholderiaceae bacterium | reverse complement strand
CTTGGTGTTGAGGAAGTCGGGCCGGCCGTTGGTCAGCAGCGAGACCAGCACGAAGTTGTTGAAGTTGTAGGCGAAGGCCGAGATGATCAGCGGCGAGAGCGGCTTGACGATCAGCGGCGCCGTGATCCTGAAGAAGTTGGTCAGCGGCTTGGCGCCGGCGATGGCCGAGGCCTCGTACAGGTCGACCGGGATCGCCTTGAGCAGGCCGGTGCACAGCACCAGGAAGTACGGATACCCGAGCCAGGTATTGACGACCAGCATCATCGTGCGCGCCAGCAGCGGGTCGGCGAACCAGGCCGGCTTGATGCCGAACACGGCGTTCAGGATGCCGTTGATCTCGCCGAAGTTCTGGTTGAACAGGCCCTTGAACACCAGGATCGAGATGAAGCCGGGCACCGCGTACGGCAGGAACAGCAGGGTGCGGTACAGCGTGCGGTAGCGCAGCGCCTCCCAGTTCAGCAGCACCGCCAGCGTGCAGCCGACGGCCAGCGAGAACGCGACCGACAGCGCCGCGAACACCACCGTCCAGACGAAGATGGAGACGAACGGACCGCGGAATTCCTGGTCGGCCATCATGCGCGCGTAGTTCGCGAAGCCCACCGCGACCTTGAAGCCCGGCTGCAGGCGCTCGCCGTCGGCGCCGACGTAGAAGCCGGCGGCGGTGTCGGGCCGGTAGGTCTTGCCGTCGTCGACGCGCGTGAGCGACTCGTCGGCGTTGGCGCGCCAGACGGCGGCCGACGGGCCGAACTCGTGCACGCCGGTGTAGACGAGGGTGCGGTGGTCGGGCAGATCCAGCTTGAGCGCCATCAGCGCGTCGCGGTGCGCGAGCACGTCGCGCGTGGACAGCGCGGGCGCCAGCGCCTGGTCGGCGGGCAGGGCGCTCATCGCGGCCGTCCCGGCCTTGTCGCCCTCGAGCTTCAGCGGCGCCGAGACGAAGCGCTGCGCGCCCGAGGCCGGCGCCATCGGCGCGAGCACCAGGCGCAACTGGTCGCCCTCGGGGTGCAGCGTGAACTGCAGCGAGTGGTCCTCGTCCGGCACCGCCTGTTCCAGCAGATAGGCCTTCACGCGCTCCTGGCTCAGCAGGTGGGCGGACGAGTAGTTCGTGAAGCCGATCCACATCGTGTAGACCAGCGGGAACGCCACGAACAGCAGCATCCCGACGACGCCCGGGAACAGGTAGCGCCAGGCGAGCGCGGTGCGCGAGACGTAGACGTACAGGCCCGCGGCAAGCAGCGCCAGCGCGGCGATGGCGAGCACCGGCTGGCCGGCGGAATAGATGGCGAACACCAGCCACAGGCCGAGCGCGGCGACGACGGCCGCGACGCCCGCGCCGGCGGCGCGCTTCCAGTCGAACGAGTTCATGGCGGTCACTTGACGAGGATGCGGGCCTTGGCGCCGGCGAGGGCGTCCTGCGGCGACTGGCGCATGTTGGTGATGGCCTCGAGCGCGGCGTCCATCGCCGTCCAGAACTTGCCCACCTCGGGGATGTTGGGCACGGGCTCGCCGCGGCGCGCGTTGTCCATCGTCGCGGCGATGTGCGGGTCGCTCTTGAGCTCGTCGTAGTAGGCCTTGTTCGCGGGCGTGCCCAACGGCACGTCGGCGTTGATGGTGCGCAGGCCGTCCAGCGTCAGGACGTAGTGCTCGAGGAAGTCGCGCGCGAGGTCCTTGTTCCTGCTGGGGGCCGCGATCATGCAGCCCAGCACGCCGACGAAGGGCTTGGGGTCGTGGCCGTCGACCTTGGGCAGCGGCGCGACGCCGAAGTCGATGTGGCTCTTCCTGACGTTGTCCCAGGCCCACGGCCCGGAGATCATCATCGCGATCTCGCCGCGGTTGAACGCGCCTTCCATCTCGGAATAGCCCGCGCCCTTGGGCAGCACGCCGGTGCGCACCAGGTTCTGCAGCATCGTGGCGGCCTGCACCGCGCCGGGTGCGTCGACGCCCACGACGTCGGTGTCGAGGCTGCCGTCGGCCTTCCTGCCGAAGATCGTGCCGCCCGCGCCGGCCAGCAGCGGCCAGGTGAAGAAGCTCTTGTTGTAGTCCCAGAGGATGGCCTTCCTGCCGTGCACCGACAGGTCCTTGTCGATGGCGACGACCTCGTCCCAGGTCTTCGGCGCTTCCTTGAGCATCGCCTTGTTCCAGATCAGGCCGATGGCCTCGATCGACAGCGGGTAGCCCCAGGTGCGGCCCTGGTACTGGAACGCCTGCCAGGCGGAGTCCTCGATCTGGTCGTGCAGTTCCTTGCGCGGCCGCACCGGCACGATCAGGCCGGACTTGGCCCACTCGCCGGCGCGGTCGTGCGGCCAGCAGAAGATGTCGGGGCCCTTGCCGGCGCCGGCGGCGGCCTGGAACTTCGACGGCGCGTCGTCCGGGTGCTGCACGGTGACGGCCACGCCGGTGTCGTGCTCGTAGCGGTCACCGACCTTCTGCAGGCCGTTGTAGCCCTTGTCGGGGTTGATCCAGACCAGCAGCTTCAGCGGCTCGGCGGCCTGCACGACGGACGAGCAGGCGAGCGCGCCCGCGGCGATGCACGCCGCGACGCCGCGCAGGGCGGTGCGCGCGATCATGCGGCCTCTTGCTGCGATTCGGCCACGTGACGGCGGAACGCGAGGCCCGCCGCGTCGAACAGGTAGGTGCGGGACGCGGGAATGGCCAGCGACAGCGGCGCGCCATTGCGCAGGCGCGTGGCGCCGTCCAGTTCGCACACCAGCGTC
>DASQCX010000556.1:0-5267 GCA_035634455.1 Burkholderiaceae bacterium | reverse complement strand
TTGTAGCGGCGCATGTCCAGCAGCGGCACCTGGCAGCTGACGGCGTTGAACAGGTCGGGGCGCTGCATCGTGACGGCGCCCACCAGCAGGCCGCCGTTGCTGCCGCCCTCGATGCCCAGGTGGCGCGGGCTGGTGACCTTGGTTGCGACCAGGTCCTCGGCGACGGCGATGAAGTCGTCGTAGCTGCGTTGCTTGTGCTCGCGGATCGCGGCTTGGTGCCAGCCCGGGCCGTATTCGCCGCCGCCGCGGATGTTGGCGTAGACCCAGACGCCACCGTGCTCGTACCAGGCCTTGCCGATGCCGCCGGAGTAGCTGGGCGTCAGCGAGATCTCGAAGCCGCCGTAGCCGTACAGCAGCGTCGGGTTGCGGCCGTCGGCCGTCGCGCCCTTGGGCCAGATGACGAAGTAGGGCACCTTCGTGCCGTCCTTGGAGGTCGCGAACTTCTGCTCGACGCGCATGCCCTTCTCGTCGAAGAAGTGCGGACGCGACTTCAGCAGCTCGCGCTGGTCGCTGCCGGCGTGGGCCAGGTACAACGAGTCCGGGGTGAGGAAGTCGGTGTAGCTCAGGAGGTAGGCCTCGGCGAGCGGGTCGTCCTTCGCGTGCGGGTCGTACAGTGCGGCCGTCGACAGCGAGCCGAGCGCCGGCGCCTGCACCGCGCGGTGCTGCCAGCCGGCGGCCGTGGGCGTGACCTCCTCGATGCGGCCGGTGACGTTGTCCAGCACGTTGAGGATCACCTTGGATTTCGTCGCGCCGTAGCCGGCGAGCGAGCGCGTGGCCGTCGGCGTGAACAGCGCCTGCAGGTGGCGATCGCCCTTCAGGTAGGCCGCCGCGTCGCCCACCAGCAGCGAGCCGCGCGGCCAGGTGGCGTCGCCCAGCTTCCAGTCGGAGCGCAGCTCGATCAGCACGCGGTCGCGCCAGAACGCCAGGTTGGCGTCGTCCGGCTTGTCGATCAGGGTGAGCTCGGGCGCCTTGCCGGCGGGGTCGAGATGGTCGAGCAGCCAGACGCGCGAGGTGTAGAAGTCCAGAGAGCGGCTGAAGGTGGTGCGCTCGAAGCCGGGCGTGTCGTCGACGTAGACGCCCGAGGCGACGTCGGTGTGCTCGCCCTCGAACACCGTCGTGGCCGTGGCCAGCGGCGTGCCGCGCGACCAGCGCTTGACGACGTTCGGGTAGCCGGAGTCGGTCAGGCTGCCGGGGCCGAAGTCGGTGGCGACGTAGACGGTGTTCTCGTCGGCCCAGTCGACGCTGGACTTGGCCTCGGGCAGCACGAAGCCGTCGGCGACGAACGCGCGCCTGGCCGTGTCGTACTCGCGCACGACCTGCGCGTCGGAGCCGCCGCGCGACAGCATCACCAGGCAGCGCTCGTACTTCGGCGCGAGGCAGGCCGCGCCGTGCCAGACCCAGTTCTCGCTTTCCTGCTTGGCCAGCGCGTCCAGGTCGATCACCACGTCCCAGGCGGGATGCGGCTTGCGGTATTCGTCCAGCGTGGTGCGGCGCCACAGGCCGCGCGGGTTCTTGTCGTCGCGCCAGAAGTTCCAGAGCCAGTCGCCGCGGCGGGTGACGGCGGGGATCTGGTCCTTGGAGTCGAGGATGGCGCGCAGCTGGTCGCGCGTCTGGTGGAACTGCGGCCAGGCCTCGATCTGCTTGCGCGACTGCGCGTTGCGCTCGCGCACCCACGCGAGGGCCTTGTCGCCGAGGACGTCTTCCAGCCACAGGTTGGGGTCGTCGGCGGGCGTGGCGGCGGAGGCGATGGTGGCGGCGGAGGTCTGGGCCATGAGGGTGCTTGCGGCGGTGGCCAGCGCGGCGGCCACGGTCAGGAGTCGGAGGGTCTTGATCATCGCAGAGGGGTCGGATGAAGAAAGCGCCCCGGCCTCGTGAGCCGGGACGCGCCTGGGGGCATTCTCGTCGCGATGCGTCGCGCGCTCTCTCAGGATTTCTCCGCCAGGAGCTTGAGGTTGGCGAGCCCGGCTTCGAAGTCGGGGCCGACCATGTGATCCATGGCGGCGGCCATGTAGTGCATCAGCGGGTTGGCGCCCATGCTGCCGGTGTTGGTCCAGGTCACCTTGGTGGCAGCGCCCTGCGGTTCGAAGCGGATGTCGCCGGTCGAGGTCGAGTCGACGTCCGGGAAGTACAGCTGATAGGTGAAACCCTTGGCGGTATCGGCGGTGACGAAGGTC
Source organism: Burkholderiaceae bacterium (assembly GCA_035634455.1). Classification (GTDB taxonomy): domain Bacteria; phylum Pseudomonadota; class Gammaproteobacteria; order Burkholderiales; family Burkholderiaceae_C; genus Scleromatobacter. Next base: position 3,093 of record DASQCX010000556.1, on the reverse strand, counting down.
ATGCGGCCCTTGCCCTCGGTCTTGCTGTCCCAGGCCCAGCCGGCGCCGGCGCCCGATTCGGGGCCGAAGAAGGTCATGGCCATGGCCGGGTCGCGCCGGTTCCAGATCGACCACTCCTGCCAGCGCTTGGGCGCCGCCACCAGCGGGTAGATGCGATCGGGCGCCGCGTTGATCACGACGCTGCGCTCGATGCGGTAGGTGCCGGGGATGAAGAAGCCGACCACCACCAGCAGCAGGAAGACGGCGACGAGTCCGCCCAGGATCCGGATGAGCCAGCGCATGGGAATCTCCTTTTGGCGAATGGGGAGGTGGCGGCGGGCCGTATCCTTCCCGATGTGTCGACATGATGACGACTGGCATCATCCTCCCGGCCGCCCCCGCACGACAGCGGGGCGACCCGATGCCCGCAGCGATTCCACGAGAAGACCCGCCACCTGCCATGACCGCCACCAATCCCCTGCTCGCCGACTGGACGACCCCCTTCGCCTTGCCGCCGTTCGACCGCATCCGGGCGTCCGACTTCGCCCCCGCGTTCGCGGCGGCGATGGCGGCGCAGCGCGCCGAGGTCGACTCGATCGCCGCGCAGCCGGCCGCGCCGGACTTCGACAACACCGTCGCCGCGTTCGACCGCAGCGGGCGGCTGCTGTCGCGCATCGAGGCGGCGTTCCACGCGCTGGCCGCGTCGCACACCTCGCCCGAGATCCAGGCCGTCCAGCGCGAACTGGCCGGCCCGCTGGCCGCGCACGACAGCGCCGTGATGATGCATGCCGGCCTGTTCGCGCGGCTGGACGCGGTGCACGCGAAGCGCCACGAGCTGGCGCTCGCGCCCGAGCAGCTGCGCCTGGTCGAACGCCTGCATGTCGACTTCGTGCGCGCCGGCGCGAAGCTGGGCCCGGACAGGCAGCCGCGCTACACGCAGATCATGGAGCGCCTGGCGCAGCTCACGACGCGCTTCGCGCAGAACGTGCTGGCCGACGAGGCGGGCTTCCAGCTGGAGCTGTCCGAGACCGAGCTCGACGGCCTGCCGCCGTTCGTGCGCGCGTCCGCGCGCCAGGCCGCGAGCGACCGCGGACTGCCCGAGGGCACGCACGTGGTCACGCTGTCGCGCTCGCTGATCGTGCCCTTCCTGACGTTCGCCTCGCGCCGCGAGTTGCGCGAACGCGCGTGGAAGGCCTGGGTCGGCCGCGGCGAGAACGAGGGCGAGACCGACAACCGCGAGGTCGCGCGCGACATCCTGCGCCTGCGCCAGGAGCAGGCCTGGATGCACGGCCACGCCAGCTACGCCGACTACGCGCTGGCCAACACGATGGCCGGCAACGTGGCCTCCGTCGATACGCTGCTGGACGACGTCTATGCGCGCGCGCTGGCCGCGCTGCAGGACGAGCGCCAGGCCGTGCACGCGGCGCTGCGCGACGCGGGCGTCGCCGGCCCGTACATGGCCTGGGACTGGCGCTTCGGCTCGGAGAAGGTGCGCCAGCAGCGCTACGCGTTCGACGACGGCGAGGTCAAGCCGTACTTCTCGCTCGACCGCATGGTGCAGGCCGCGTTCGACTGCGCGCAGCGGCTGTTCGGCATCCGCATGGTGCGCAACGACGCGATCCCCGTGTACCACCCGGACGTCGTGCCCTACGAGGTGCACGACGGCGACAAGCTGATCGGCATCTTCCTGCACGACAACTTCGCGCGCCAGACCAAGCGCTCCGGCGCGTGGATGAGCGCGCTGCGCTGGCAGTGCCGCAACGGCGGCGTCGACCTGCCGGTGATCATGAACAACAACAACTTCGCCAAGGGCGCGCCGGGCGAGCCGACGCTGCTATCCTTCGACGACGCGCGCACGCTGTTCCACGAGTTCGGGCACGGCCTGCACGGGCTGCTGTCGAACGTGACCTACCAGCGGCTGTCGGGCACCAACGTGCTGCGCGACTTCGTCGAGCTGCCGTCGCAGCTGTTCGAGCACTGGCTGCTGGAGCCCGAAGTGATCGCGCGCCATGCGCGCCACTGGCAGACCGGCGAGCCGATTCCCGAGACGCTGGTGCGCCGCCTGCAGCAGGCGCGCCGCTGGGGCCAGGCCTACGAGACGGTGCGCTACGCCGGCAGCGCGCTGGTCGACATGGCCGTCCACTCGCGCCAGGACAAGGAGCCGCCGCCCGACCTGCCCGAGTTCGAGGCCGCCACGCTGGCGCGCCTGAACCTGCCGCCCGAGGTCGGCGTCAACCACCGCCTGCTGCACTTCCAGCACCTGTTCTCGGGCTCCGCCTACGCCGCGGGGTACTACGTCTACCTGTGGGCCGAGGTGCTGGACGCCGACGCCTTCGACGCCTTCAAGGAGGCCGGCAACGCCTTCGACCCGGCCACCGCCGCGCGGCTGCGCCAGTGCATCTACGGCGCGGGCGACAGCGTCGCGCCGCAGCAGGCCTACGCCGCGTTCCGCGGGCGCATGCCGTCGATCGAGCCGCTGCTGCGCAAGCGCGGGCTGCTGCCCGAGGGCGTCGAGTACTGAATCACTTCGGGCAGTCGGCGTCGACGCCCTGGTCGGCGACCACGCGCCAGTGCCCGTCCGCGTCCTTGCGCCAGATGCTGGTGAAGCGGCCGGTGACCTTGCCGGCCGGGTCGTGCACGAGGCCGGTCGAGATGGCGTAGCGGCCGTCGGCGGTGGGCGCGACGGCGTCGGGGCCCCAGCTGAACGGCGCCTGCGGGCCGTCGAAGAAGCCCTTCCATGTCTCGAGGACGGCCGCCTTGCCGATGTGCGGCGTGCGTCCGTTGAAGACGGCGTCCTCGGCGACGAAGTCGGCGAACTTGTCGAGCTTGCGATCGGCCATGGTCTTGGCGAAGGCGATCTCGCTGGCCTTGACCTCGCCGGCAACCGTGGCGATGTCGTTGGCCGACGGCAGCGGCGTCGCGGCGAGGGCGCCGAGCGCGATGGCGGACAGGGCGCAGGCGAGCAGGGCAGGGCGCATGGCGGGGTCGCCTTTCAGGCAATCGAGGTGCGGCGATTGTGGATGTGTGGCGGGAGCGCCGCCATGCGGGGCACGCGGTCTTGACAGGGCGGGCACGCAGGCGCAAAGTCGCGGCTCCCTTCAACCGTTCCCCCCG
>DASQCX010000555.1:0-7691 GCA_035634455.1 Burkholderiaceae bacterium | reverse complement strand
GCGGCGTCGTTCATCGGCGTGTCGCAGCTGACGGGGCGGCTCACGCAGCGCCACGGGCTGCGGCGCGTGGTGTCGGTGGCGGTCGCGGGCTTCGCGCTGGCGATGGCCGCGGGCGCCGCGCTGCACGTCGCCGGCGCGACGCAGCTGGGCACGCTGATCGCCATGCTGATGATCGGCTTCGGCTTCCTGGGCCTGGTGATCCCGACGACCTCCGTGATGGCGCTGGACCACCACGGCGACATCGCCGGCGCCGCCTCCGCGCTGATGGGCACGATCCAGATGGTGGCCGGCGCCGTCGTCATCGCGCTGATGGGCCTGGTCGGCGACGGCAGCGCGCGGACGATGCTGGTCGGCATCGCGGTCGTCGCGGCGATGACATGGGCGCTGGCCTGGGTCTCCCTGCGCGGCGAGCAGGCCGCGCCCGGGGCGCAAGCGCGGTAGCCGCGCCCGTCCCCGAAAAGTTGTTGTCAGCTCCGGCGCCCAGACTCGGCGTCGCACCGGCGCGCACAATGCGCGCACCGGTCCCGGACTTCCACCAACGATTTCGGAGACAGCATGGCCACGACCGCCGCGGAGCTCATTGCACTTTCGCTGGCCCAGCCCGACGCGTTCTGGGCCGAGCAGGCCCGCCGCATCGAGTGGCAGCGCCCGTTCGATCGCGTGTGCGACACCTCGAACCCGCCGTTCGCGCAGTGGTTCCCGGGCGGCCTGACCAACCTGTGCCACAACGCGGTCGACCGCCACGCCGCGGCCGATCCCGATCGTGCGGCGCTGACCTGGGTGTCCACGGAAGTTAACCAGGAGCGCACGTGGACGACGTCGCAGCTGCTGCGCGAGGTCATGGCCATGGCCGCGGCGCTGCAGGAGCTCGGCGTGCGCCAGGGCGACCGCGTGCTGCTGTACATGCCGATGATCCCCGAGGCCGCGTTCGCGATGCTGGCCTGCGCGCGCCTGGGCGCGATCCACTCGGTGGTGTTCGGCGGCTTCGCCAGCGCGAGCCTGGCCGCGCGCATCGACGACGCGCGGCCCACGGTGATCGTCAGCGCCGATGCCGGCTCGCGCGGCGGCAAGGTGATCCCGTACAAGCCGCTGCTGGACGCCGCCATCGAGCAGTCGGCGCACAAGCCGGCGCACGTCGTGCTGGTCGACCGCGGGCTCGCGCCGGCCGAACGCGCCGCGGGGCGCGACGTAGCCTGGGCCGACCTGCGCGCGCGCCACGCGGACGCGCAGGTGCCGTGCACGTGGGTCGACGCCACGCACACCAGCTACACGCTCTACACCTCCGGCACCACGGGCAAGCCCAAGGGCGTGCAGCGCGACACCGGCGGCTACACCGTCGCGCTCGCGGCCTCGATCCCGCTGATCTTCGGCGGCCGGCCGGGCGAGACGTACTTCTGCACCAGCGACATCGGCTGGGTCGTGGGCCACAGCTACATCGTCTACGGCCCGCTGATCGCCGGGATGACGACGCTGATGTACGAAGGCCTGCCGACCCAGGGCCTGGGCGGGCAGCCCGACGGCGGCATCTGGTGGCGGCTGGTGGAGAAGTACAGGGTGTCGGTGATGTTCTCGTCGCCGACCGCGATCCGCGTGCTCAAAAAGCAGGATCCGGCGCTGCTCAAGCGCCACGACCTGTCCTCGCTGCGCGCGCTGTTCCTCGCCGGCGAGCCGCTGGACGCGCCCACCGCCGACTGGATCACGCAGGGGATCGAAAAGCCGGTGATCGACAACTACTGGCAGACCGAGAGCGGCTGGCCGATCCTGACGCTGCTGTCCGGCGTCGAGCCCGCGAAGACGCGCCTGGGCTCGCCCGGCAAGGCGGTGTACGGCTACCGCGCGGTGCTGCTGGACGAGAACACCGGCGAGGAGCTGCACGGCGCCGACCGCAAGGGCGTGCTCGCGCTGCGCTACCCGCTGCCGCCCGGCTGCATGCAGACGGTGTGGGGCGACGACGAGCGCTTCGTCGACACCTACTGGCGCAGCATCCCCGGCCAGCAGGTCTATTCCACCTTCGACTGGGCGGTGCGCGACCAGGACGGCTACTACTTCATCCTCGGCCGCACCGACGACGTCATCAACGTGGCCGGCCATCGCCTGGGCACGCGCGAGATCGAGGAGAGCATCTCCGGGCATCCGGCGATCGCCGAGGTCGCGGTGGTGGGCGTGGCCGACGCGCTCAAGGGCCAGGTCGCGATGGCCTTTGCCGTGCCGCGCGACGCCGCGCGCGTGGCCACCCGCGAGCTCGCGAAGGCGCTGGAGGCCGAGGTGCTCCGGCGCGTCGACGACACGCTGGGCGCCGTGGCGCGGCCGTCGCGCGTGCGCTTCGTCAGCGTGCTGCCCAAGACGCGCTCCGGCAAGCTGCTCCGGCGCACCATCCAGGCGCTGTGCGAGGGCCGCGACCCGGGCGACCTCACGACGCTGGACGACCCCGGCGCGCTGGCGCAGATCCGCGCCGCGGTCGACGCCGATTGATACAAAGTGCCGGGCCGGCGGCGCGGCGCCAGGCTCAACTTTTCCGCCGAAAAGCCGTTAACACCGAGACGGACCAGACAACACGGAACCCTCGCGCATGGATGCCTCGGCTCTCACCTCGCTGCCCGAAATGGGCGGTGACCAACTGCTCGCCCTGACCGAGCTCGACGGCAAGGCCCTGCAGGCGCTGGTGCGCGACGTCGGCATCCCGGCCCGCCCGCAGCTGCTGGTCGACATGCAGCAGGAGCTCGAACGCGACGACCCGTCGCTCAAGCGCGTGGCCGACATCGCCGGCTCGGACGTGGCGCTGTCCGCCGCGCTCCTGAAGTACGCCAACTCGCCGCTGATGGGCCTGAGTCGCCGCTGCGAGACCGTCGACCAGGCCTTCCAGCTGCTGGGCTTCGCGCAGTGCCAGGCGATCTTCACCGCGATCGTGCTGCGCAAGCTGCTGCCCGCGACGGGCCCGGGCTTCGTGCGCTTCTGGGACGTGTCGGCCAAGCGCTCGCGCGCCATGACCTACCTCGCCCGCACGCGCCGCGTCGTGCCGCCCGCGCTGGCGCACACCTACGGCCTGTTCGTGGAGCTGGGCATCGCCATCCTGCTGCAGCGCTTCCCGGGCCACGGCGGCTACGTCGCCACGCTGGACAAGTGCAACGTGCACGAGGGCAGCATCACGGCGCTGGAGCAGTCCATCCACGGCGTCGACCACGCGCTGGTGGGCGCGCTCACCGCGCGCACCTGGGGCGTGTCGCAGACCGCCGTGCTGGCCACCCGCCTGCACCACGAATACAGCTCGTGGATGGGTCCGATGCCGCCGCAGGTGCGCGAGCTGGTCGCCCTCGGCCTGGTCTGCGAGACCATCATCCAGCGCTACCAGGGCCTGAACCGCCACATCGAGTGGAGCAAGGGCGGCGCGATCGCGCTCGCGGCGCTGGGGATGACCGAGGCCGACCTCGAGAGCTGGTGCGAGGACGTGCACGCGCAGTTCGCCGCCACCGGCGTCTGACCCGTCGCCCGCGCGCATGCCCTGACGCGGGCGCGGCGCGTGCCCGCGTGATCCAATCGTGCAACGACTCTTGCACGAGGAAAGCGCCATGTCCGACTCCATCATCGTCGCCCGCCCCGAAGGGCCGGCCCAGCAGCTGATGCTGCTGTTCCACGGCGTGGGCGCCACGGCGCTCGACCTGGTGCCGCTGGGCCGCGTGCTGGCCGCGGAATTCCCCGAGGCCTTCATCGTCAGCGTCGCGGCGCCCGTGCCCTCGGGCAACGGCGACGGCCGGCAGTGGTTCTCGGTGCTGGACATCAGCGAGGAGAACCGGCCCGCGCGGGTCGAGGCCGCGCTGCCGGCCTTCGCCGAGGCGGTCGCCCACTGGCAGAAGGAGGCCGGCGTCGGGCGCGACGCGGTGGCGCTGATCGGCTTCTCGCAGGGCGGCATCATGGCGCTGGAGTCCACGCGCGACCGCCCCGCCATCGCGGGCCGCGTGATCGCCATCGCCGGCCGCTTCGCCAAGCTGCCCGAGAAACCCAACCCGGACACGACGCTGCACATGTTCCACGGCAAGCTCGACCCGGTGATCCCGTACGGCTACACGGTGGAGGCCGCGCAGCACCTGGTGGCCATCGGCGCCGACATCACGGCGGACGTCATCCCGCACGTGGGCCACCAGATCAACGAGGACGTCGCCGAACTGCTGATCGAGCGCCTGCGCGGGCACCTGCCCAAGCGGACGTGGGAGGCGGCGATGCAGGCGGCGCGCGAGGCGGGGGCCGACGAATAGGTCGATCTGCGACCGAGTCGGCGTCGTCCTACACGGGAACGCTGCCGGCTCCGACCGTGGGCTCGAGTGCGGGTGGATATCGTTCGCTCAAACACGAGGAATGATGCCCATGACGATCAAGCACTCCCCCATGAACCGGATCGAGCAGCCGTTGCAGGATGCGCTGTTGTCCGCCGTCGACGCCCTCGCTCGCCGGCGGGCCTGTGACATTCCCGAGTCGACCATCGACCGGCTGGTGGCCTTGGGGTGGCTGCGCTGGAGCGCGGGGTCGCTGAGGTTGACCGCCACCGGCGAGACGACCGTCATGAAGGCGCAGGCGGCGATGCTCGACGACGAGCGGTTGGCGGCCTGATCGGCCCTGGATCGCGCGGCAAGGCCGAGCCGCCGCCGGCACGCTCGACAAGCACACCCGCATTCACGCTTCGCGAAAGCTGGCTTGGCAAGTCCGGCCTTCCGCGACAGCCGCCACCTGCCCACAATCCAACCAACGGATACGGAGGCAGCCGCCATGCAGGTGCTCGAAGGAATCAAGGTCGTCGAACTCGGCCAGCTCATCGCCGGCCCGTTCGCCGCGAAGACGCTCGCCGACTTCGGCGCCCGCGTCATCAAGGTCGAGCCGCCGAAGACCGGCGACCCGCTGCGCAAGTGGCGCAAGCTGCGCGAGGGCACGTCGGTGTGGTGGGACGCCCAGTCGCGCAACAAGGAGTCGGTCTGCATCGACCTGCGCGTGCCCGAGGGCCAGGCGCTGGTGCGCGAGCTGCTGCGCGACGCCGACGTGCTGGTCGAGAACTTCCGCCCCGGCGCGCTCGACGACTGGGGCCTGGGCTGGGACGCGCTGCACGCGCTGAATCCGCGGCTGGTCATGCTGAGCCTGTCCGGCTTCGGCCAGACCGGGCCGCGGGCGTCGGAACCGGGCTTCGCCGCCGTCGCCGAGGCCTTCAGCGGCCTGCGCTACCTCAACGCCGAGCCCGGCCGCACGCCGGTGCGCAGCGGCGTCTCGCTGGGCGACACCGTGGCCGGCGTGCACGGCGCGCTCGGCGTGATGCTGGCCCTGTACGCGCGTGACGCGCGCGGCGGGCAGGGCCAGCGCATCGACCTCGCGCTGTACGAGGCGATGTTCAACCTGTCCGAGAGCCTGCTGCCCGAGTACGACCAGTTCGGCGAGATCCGCCGCCCCGCCGGCGGCGCGCTGCCGGGCATCACGCCGTCCAACGCCTACCCCTGCGCCGACGGCCAGGCCGTGCTGGTGGCGGGCAACGGCGACAGCATCTTCAAGCGCCTGATGCAGCTGATCGGCCGCAAGGATCTCGCCGACAACCCGGCGCTGGCCGCCAACGACGGCCGCTCGGCGCGCGCCGCCGAGATCGACGCCGCCATCGGCGCGTGGACGGCGCTGCACGCCATCGACGACGTCCTCGCCCGCATGCGCGACGCGGGCGTGCCCGCGAGCCGCGTCTACACGATAGACCAGATCGCCGCGGACCCGCACTACGCCGCGCGCGGCAACATCGAGCGCATCCCCGCGATGAGCGGCGGCACGATCGCCGCGCCGGGCATCGTGCCCAAGCTGTCCGGCACGCCCGGGGCCGTGCGCCACGCCGCGCCGCGGCTGGGCCAGCACACCAGCGAGGTGCTGGCGCAGGCCGGCGTGTCGGCGGAGCGCATCGCGGACCTGAGGAAGAGCGGCGTCATCGAGTGACCCGGCCGTCCGTCGACGCAGTCGCGCCATGCGAGCGGGTCGACCCGGCGGAAATACATGGTGATGTATGACCAGCGTTCAGAGCTTCTCGCTCTCGCCCGCCTGCGGCTGCCACTTCATCAGCGCTTTCTCCGCGCGTCCGACCAGCGCGTCGAGCAGCAGCGCGAACACGGTCAGCACGAGGATGCCGGCCATCACGGTGTCGATGTCGAAGCTGCCCTCGGCCTGCAGGATGAGGTAGCCCACGCCCTGCGACGAGCCGAGGTACTCGCCCACCACCGCGCCCACGAACGCCAGGCCGACGGAGGTGTGCAGCGAGCTGAACACCCAGCTCGTGGCGCTCGGCAGGTAGACGTGGCGCAGCAGCTGGCGCCGGCTCGCGCCCAGCATGCGGGCGCTGGCCAGGATCACCGGGCTCACTTCCTTGACGCCCTGGTAGACGTTGAAGAACACGATGAAGAACACCAGCGTGACGCCGAGCGCCACCTTGCTCGCCACGCCCAGACCGAACCACACCGCGAAGATCGGCGCCAGGATCACGCGCGGCATCGCGTTGAGCGCCTTGATGTACGGGTCGAGGATGGCTGCCGCCAGCGGGCTCAGCGCCAGCCACAGGCCCATGCCCAGGCCCAGCGCGGTGCCGATGCCGAACGCGAGCACCGTCTCCCACAGCGTGACGGCCAGGTGCCGGTAGATGTCGGCGTCGACGAAGAACCAGGTGCGGATGCGGTCGAATATCTTCAGCGGCTGGCCGAAGAAGAACGCGGCCTGGTTGTCGTCGGAGAACAGGAAGTGCGGGATCAGGCCCGGCGCGGTCAGCACGTGCCAGGCCAGGAACAGCAGGGCCAGCAACACGAGCTGCCAGGCGCGCAGGTTGCGCCGGCTGGGCTTGAGGTGGCGCCACATCGCCGTCAGCCTGCCTTGGCCAGCTGCTGCCGGTAGCCGGCCAGCACCTGTTCGCGCAGCACGTCCCAGATCGCCTTGTGCAGCTCGACGAAGCGCGGGTCGCCGCGCACCTCGGCGACGTCGCGCGGGCGCTCGAGGTCGATGCGGAACTCGCCGACCACGCGCGAGCCGGGGCCGGCGGACAGGATGACGACGCGGTCGCTCATCGCGATGGCCTCGTCGAGGTCGTGCGTGATGAAGAGCACCGCCTTCTTCTTCACGCTCCAGAGTTCGAGCACTTCGTTCTCCATCAGCTGCCGCGTCTGGATGTCGAGCGCCGAGAACGGCTCGTCCATCAGGATGATGTCGGGGTCGAGCACCAGCGTCTGCGCGAGGCTGACGCGCTTGCGCATGCCGCCGGACAGCTGGTGCGGATAGCGGTCGCCGAATGCGGCCAGGCCCACGCGCTGCAGCCACTGCGTGGCCAGCGCGCGGGCGTCGCCCTCGCCCGCGCCGCGGAACGACAGGCCGGCCATCACGTTGCCCAGCGCCGTGCGCCAGGGCATCAGGCTCTCGGCCTGGAACATGTAGCCCGCGCGCCGGTTCAGGCCCGCCAGCGGCTCGCCGAACACGCGCACCGAGCCCGTGCCGGGCGCGAGCAGGCCGGCGGCCATGTTCAGCAGCGTGCTCTTGCCGCAGCCCGTCGGTCCGACGACGGAGACGAACTCGCCGGCCTCGATCGTCAGCGACACGTCGCGCACGGCGGTGAAGGCGGCGGCGCGGGCATCGCGCGCGGCGAACGTGCAGCTGACGCCGTCCAGGGACAGCGCGGGAACGCTCATGCCTTGATCTTCGGG
>DASQCX010000554.1:0-8148 GCA_035634455.1 Burkholderiaceae bacterium | reverse complement strand
CGACGGCCGCGGACAGGGCGTGGTGGCCTGGGACGTGGAGGTCACCAACCAGGACGGCGAGGTCGTGGCGAGCTACGACATCCTCACGCTCGTCGCCAAGCGAGCCGAAGCTCCACCGGCCGCCTGAGCTGGCACTCATCGTGCTTGCTCTTCCGTGGCAGCCCCGGCGCTGCCGCTGGTGCCTTGACGCGAAGCCCCAAGCTCTCGGGAAGCGAGGATCACATCCGAGCCGAACCGAGCTCCCCCTCGGGGGCAGCGACCAGCGGGAGCGTGGGGGTCGTCAGTCCCTCGGCCTGTCAGTCCATACAGTAAATCTGGTAGAATGTCGGATGGCGCGAGGAAGGACGTGCGGCTCCCCGGCCAAGCGTACGCGCCCTGTTCCTATCCCGGAAGGATCATCACTCGATGTCGAAGCAAGAAGTCAAGACCACCCTCGGCGCCGATGGCCTGCGCTATCGCTCCAAGGCCGCGGGTTCCCCGTTCGCAGCCACCGGCGCTTTCGGCGCCGCCACGATGTCGTGCTTCCTGTGCGGCAAGCATCGTCCCCGTGCCCAGCTCAAGACCCGCAAGCTGCTGGGCCGTGCCCAGTCCGTCTGCGCCCCCAACTGCAAGGAAGCCGACGCGCCCGCGGCTTGACGCCTGGCGGCGGAGCGCCGGTCGGGGCCCCGCCACATGCTTCGCGAACGCACGCCACCCGGCGTGCGTTTTGTTTTCCGGGCACCGTTCCGGAGGCCGCTCCCCGATTCCCCGCGCATGACGCCTTCGTCTTCCATCGACGCCGACCCGGCGCGCACCGCTTCCGCCTCCAGGCGCCGCAGCCAGCTCGCCGTCGCCTCGCATTTCGGCGCGCTGGGCTTCAGCTACGGCACCTGGACCTCGCGCCTGCCGGCGATCAAGGCCAGCCTCGGCCTGAGCACCTCGCAGGTCAGCGTGGTGCTGCTGTGCGCGGCGCTCGGCGCCGTCTTCTCGTTTCCGGTGACCGCGGCCGCGCTGCACCGCCTCGGGTCGCGCGGCGCGAGCCTGCTGTCCGGCGGCCTGCTGGCCGTCGCGCTGGTCGGATTCGGCCTGGCGCCGGACTGGGCGTCGGCCTGCGCCGTCATGGGCGTCTACGGCGTGCTGGCCAGCACGATGGACGTCGCGATGAACGCGCAGGGCGTCGAGGTCGAGCGCGCCACCGGCGTCGCCGTGATGTCGCGCCTGCATGCGGTGTTCAGCCTCGGCACGATGGCCGGCGCGTTCCTCGCGTCGGGCATCACCGGCGTCACGGCCTCGGTGCCGCTGCACTTCGCCGTCGCCGCGCTGGGGGTGCTGGCGGCGGTGCTGCTGCCGCGCGCGGGGCTGGTCGCCGATGCCAGGCCGATGGCCGGAGGCACGCGCTCGTTCGCGCTGCCGCGCGGCGCGGCGCTGCTGATCGGCGCGATGGCCTTCCTGGGCATGATCGCCGAGGGCTCGATGGTCGACTGGTCGACGCTGTACCTGAGGGAGCGCGCCGGCGCCTCGCTGCAGGTCGCGCCGCTGGGCATCGCCAGCCTGCAGGGCGCGATGCTGGCGACGCGCTGGTTCGGCGATCGCGCGCGCGTGCGCTGGGGCGCGCGCAAGCTGCTGTTCGGCGGCTCGCTGCTGGCGGGCTTCAGCCTGGCGGCGGCGCTGCTGGTGGGCGGCGTCGCGCCGGCGCTGGTGGCCTTCGGGCTGTTCGGCGTCGGCATCGCCACCGTGTCGCCCTGCGTGTACGCGGCGGGCGCGCGCGAGGGCGGCGTCGCGCTGGCCGCGGTGATGACGCTGGGGTCGCTGGGCTTTCTCGTCGGACCGCTGCTGATCGGCGCGGTGTCGCAGGCCGCCGACCTGTCGTGGGGGCTGGCCGTGGTGGCGGCGGCGGCGGTCGCGCTGGCGCTGCTGTCGTGGCGCGTGCGCTGGGAATAGCGGCCGATCAGCGGCCGAACAGCAGCACGCGCCAGCGCGTGTCGGCCGACGGCGCGGCGACGTCCTCGCCGCGCAGCAGCGCGAGGCCATGATCGGCCAGCAGCGCCTGCACGCGCTCGGGCGGGTGGTTGGCGAACTGGCGGCCGTCGGGATCGCGGCCGTCGACCAGCAGGTCGGCGCGCATTTCGGGCAGCGCCATCAGCAGGCGGCCGCGGGGGCGCAGCAGCGCCACCAGCGCCGCGAGCGACGGCGGCAGGTCCGCGGGTTCGAGATGCATCAGCACCGCGCTGCAGACCACCGCGTCGAACCCGCCGCCGAACGGCTGGCCGAGGGCGGGCAGGGCGGCGGCGGCGACGCGGCCGGCCAGGCGCGGGTCGCGCGCCAGCGCGCGGGCGCGCATCGCGTCGTGGGGCTCGCTGCCGAACGCGTCGAACCCCATGTCCAGCAGCGCGACGACGTCGCGGCCCTTGCCGCAGCCCACGTCCAGCACGCGCGCGCCGGACGCGAACGCGGCCGCGAAGTGGCGCGAGATCGCGCTGCGCTCGGCCTCGGGGCCGTCGTCGGCCCAGGCGTCGTAGAAGGCGGTCGTGCCGGGGGCGATCATCGCGGGCAGCGTCCCGTGCCGGTCAGCAGTTGCAGCGCGTTGCGCGGGCCGCCGCCGGGGGCGGCGTGCGGCTGCAGCGAGCGCGCCTCCAGCGGCGTGCCGCACGTGGCCTGGCTGCGCGTCATCTGGTGCACGAACCATACGCCGCCGGCGATGATCGCGACCCACGCGGCCGCGCCGAGTGCGACCAGCGCCCATTCCTTGCGCGAGAGTCGGCGGGGGCGAAGCGTGGCGTTCATGGGCGTGCGGCGGGCTGGACGCGCGAGCTTAACCGCAGTCCGCGCCGCCCGACGGCCCCGTGGCGCGCCCTGGCATCTCGCACAGGCGAGGCGTTCGCCGCGCGACTTCGGGACAATGCGCCCATGCCCTCGTTGCCGACCGCCTTCCGCCTGCTCGCCGCGTCCTGCGCGCTCCTGTCCACCCTGGCCGCCGCCGCCGACAAGCCCGACGCGGTCGCCGTCATCGACGCCGACGAGCTCGTCCTCGACCGCCCGCAGGCCGAGTGGTCGCAGGCCTACCTGCAATGGGTGGCCGCCTTCCCGCGCGGCAGCAGCCCCGTCTCCGACACCACCGGCGCGCTGTGCGCCGCCAAGCAGGACGGCGAAGTGTGGTTCCTCGCGAGCTCCGACGGCACGGCGCCGGTGGTGCGCGCCTGCACGATCCCGGCCGGCAGGACGCTGTTCGTGCCGGTCGCGGCCGTGCTGGAGCGATCGGGCAACCGCGAGCCCGATTGCGGCGCCATGGCGCGCGTCGCCGCGGAGAACCTGCGGCACGTGAACGGGCTGTCGATGACGATCGACGGCCAGCCGGTCGACGACCTCGAAGCGCATCGCCAGGCCGGCGGCGACTGCTTCGCCCTCGGCCTGCGCCAGGTGCCGCGCCAGACCGCGAAGGCCGCGGCCGCCGACGGCTTCTACGTGATGCTGCGCCCGCTGCCCACGGGCGCGCACACCATCGTCGTGCAGGCGCGCTTCGACGCCACGCCGCTGTCGACGACCTACCGCCTCGACGTCCGCTGAGGCGGCCGCGCGGCCGCCCGGGCCGTCATCAGCCGAGCTCGCTCCGACGCTCGATGATGCGCGAGATCAGGCCGTACTCGATGGCCTCCTCCGGCCCCATCCAGTTGTCGCGCTCGATGTCGACCTGCACCTTCTCCAGCGGGTGGCCGGTCTCGCGGGCGATCACGCGCGCGATGCGTTCGCGGGCCTTGATGATCTCGCGCGCCACGATGGCGATGTCGGTGGCCTGGCCGCCGGCGCCGCCGCTGGGCTGGTGGATCAGGAAGCGCGTCTGCGGCAGGCAGAAGCGGCGCTCCTTGGGCACGGCCAGGAACAGGTGCGTGGCCGCGCTGCCGACCCAGCCGGTGCCGATCATGCGCACCGGCGCGTTGATGAAGCGCACGACGTCGTGCACCGTGTCGCCCGACTCGAGGTGGCCGCCGGGCGAGGACACCAGCATGTCGATCGGCGCGTCGGACGCGGCGTCCAGCGCGATGAGGCGGCGCACGGTGTCGGCGGCCGACTGGTCGGTGATGGCGCCGAACACCAGCACGGTGCGCGACTTGAACGCCTTTTCTTCCAGGAACGAACTGCGGGCGTCCGCATGCGTGGCGGGCGTGGGGGGAGTTTCCATGTGCATTTGCTGAGCTCCGGGGTTTGTCTCGGTCGATAGCCCAGAGCGTACCTCGACTCGCCCCGCCCCGCCGTCCGGGCGGTCGTGCCGCGGCTTACTGCAGCAGCTGGCCGATGATCGCCGGCCTCGGGCTGCCCCAGCCCGTCACGAGGTCGTACCCGGTGCCGGCCTTGTAGCTGCCAGACGTGCCGCTGGTGATGTCGTGGAAGCCGGTCGAATAGCTCGAGGTCACGTTCTGCGCGTAGACCTTCGGGTTGAAGAAGCCCACCGGCGACTTGCCGGTGCTCGCCGCCTGCTGGTTGGCCAGCGCGACGAGGCCGGCCCACATCGGCGCCGCGAAGCTGGTGCCGCCATACAGGTTGGCCTGGCAGGTCGTCTGGTTGTCGCAGGTGTAGAAGGTGAAGTTCGCGTTGGCGGCGACGTCCGGGCCGTTGCGCAGCGTCGTCGAGCCCTTGTTGGCGCTCGTGATGACGCCCGCGGTCTGCTGCCAGCTCGGGATCGCGACGCGGTCGGGCGAAATGCCGCCGCCGGAGTCGACCCAGGCCGTCTCCGACGCCCACGCGCCGCCCGCGCTGGCGGTGACGAGGTCGGTGCCGCCGACCGAGATGATGTGCGCGTCGTCGGCCGGCCAGGCCTCGGCCGCGCCGCTCTTCTTCCAGGTGGAGTTGTCCCCCGAGGCGACGAAGAAGCTCTGGCCCTGCACGGCCATCTTCTCGAAGTACGGGTCGAGCGTGCTCGCGTCGGCCGGCGTCCAGCCCCACGAGCAGCCGATGGCCAGCGCCAGCGGGCTGTGCGTGGTGATCGCGCTGATGATGGCGGTGTCGGTCGAGCCGACGTACATCTCCAGGCCCGCCAGGCCCGGCGCCATGCCGAGCGCCTGGGTGATGTCGAGCTCCTGCTCGCCGTCGTCGCAGTTGTTCTTGGCCAGGCACGAGGTGCTGGTGCCGTCCGTCGAGATCAGGGTCACCGGCACGTTGTTGGTCTGGCCGATGTTCTTGTAGTAGGTGGCGAGGTCGGCGAGGTCGGTGCCGTAGTACTCGAACAGCGCGACGTGCTGGCCGGCGCCGGTCAGCGCCGTGCCGCCGTAGTAGGCCGCGCGCATGTCGCTGCCGGTGAACGAGCCCGAGGGGCCGGAGCCGGTGGTGGCGTGGCCGACCACCGCCTGCTCCGAGATGCCGTGCGCGGCGGCGTACTCGCTGCGCTTGACGTATTTCGGATGCGGGATCGAGAAGTTGTCCAGGCCCGACACGTGCCACAGCCTGATCGCCATGTCGGTGGTCGGCTCGCGATCCGGCGCGAAGAACACGCGGTTCTCGCTCGGGTGCCTGTAGTTGCGCATCGTCAGGTGGAAGGCGGCCTCGACCTTGGCGACGCTGCCGCGCACCTGCACTTCCATGCCGTCGCGCGAGCCGCCGGTCACCGTCAGGCCATGGCCGCGCAGGTAGCCGACGACGGTGTCGTAGTCCGACTGGGTGGGGCCGAAGCGCTCCGTGAACTGCGCCGGCGTCAGGTAGTGGCGGTACTGCGGGCTGCCGGGGTCGGACACCGCGGTCGCCAGCGCCTCCAGGCCGGCCTGGTCGCGCACGGGGAGCACGACGTCGAGGCTCATCACCTGGGTCGGATCCGGGCTGCCCACCATCTGGGCCTCGCCGCCGCGGACGGCCGCGCGCACGTGCGCGGTGTGCGCGCCTTCGGCCTGCGCCGCGCCGGCCAACGCCAGCGCGGCGGCCAGTGCCAGCGGCGTGGCCAGCGGATTTCCTGCGATTCGCGATCGGGTCATTCGAAACTCCAATATGTGCGAGTGGCGGGGATCGAACCGTCCCCGGGGTGACGCAATATAGATTCGGAGCTTTGTGGGCGAGAGGTATAGAAAACGCGCATCGCGTTTTCCCGCGAATATCCAGCGTTGTTTGGGCGCCAACGTCCGCGCGGTATCGGCGGCGATCTCCCTGCGTTCGGAAGGTGGATTGCGCGAGCGCGTGATCGCCGGGTGTCGACATTGGTGCTGCACGCTTCGCCTGCGCATGCAGCCGGTGCGGGCGGCGCGTCGGATCGGTGCGCCGCGCCGCGCGATCGCAAATAAATGACGTATTCGGATAGGCGGCGCCCGATTCAATTCGATGACGTCAGCGCAATACCTCGATTCGGGTAGTCCCGACGAATCTGTAGGAAAACTGTCGAACGCCTGAATATTCGAGTTTGGAGATGGGTCATGTCGACGGCGCGGCGGCCGCGGCGCGTGATCTGCCGCCCACCCGGCTGCCGTCCCCATCGCAGCGGGGTTTCGCGCCGCGATGTACAAAGCGGCAACCGCGCGGCGCGCCCGCGTCCCGATCCGGTCTCCCAGGAGTTCCCATGGCGTCTTCGACCGTCACCCTCACCGCCGCCGACGGCTTCCAGCTCCCCGCCTACGTCAGCGAGCCGGCGGCCAAGCCGCGCGGCGCCGTCGTGGTGCTGCAGGAGATCTTCGGCGTCAACACGCACATCCGCGACGTGGCCGACCGCTTCGCGGCCGCGGGCTACCTGGCGATCGCGCCGGCGCTGTTCGAGCGCGCCGAGCGCGGCGTCGAGCTGGGCTACGGCCCGCAGGACATGGCGCGCGGCAAGGCGCTCAAGGCCGCGATCGAGGCGCTGCCGGCGCCGGGCGCGCTGCTGGACGTGCGGGCCACCGTCGAACGCGCCGCCGATTCGGGCCGCGTGGGCATCGTCGGCTACTGCTGGGGCGGGCTGCTGGCGTGGCGCGCGGCGGAGCAGGTCCAGGGGCTGGCGGCGGCGGTGGCCTACTACGGCGGCGGCATGACCGTCGGCCACGAGCTCGAACGCCGCCCCGCGGTGCCGGTGATGGCGCACTTCGGCGATCTGGACCAGCACATCCTCGTCGCCGGCGTGAAGGAATTCGAGCGCCGGCAGCCGGACGTCGAGGTGCACCTGTACGCCGCCGACCACGGCTTCAACTGCGACCAGCGCCCCGCGTACGACGCCAACGCCGCGGCGACGGCGCTGGAGCGCACGCTGTACCACTTCGGCAAGCACCTCGGCTGAACCGAGGCCGCTCGCTCAGTCTTCCAGGCCGATCAGCTCGGCCACGGTCTGGCGGCGCCGGATCACGCGCGCCGTCGCGCCGTCGACCAGCACCTCGGCCGCCAGCGGTCGCGTGTTGTAGTTGGAGCTCATGGACGCGCCGTACGCGCCCGTGTCGTGGAAGACCAGCAGGTCGCCCACCTCGGCCGGCGCGAGCTCGCGCGGCTCGACGACGCCGCCCGCGTCCTGCGTGAACACGTCGCCCGACTCGCACAGCGGGCCGGCGACGACGGTGGGCCGGCGCTGCGCCTGCACGCCGAGTTCGGCGCGCACCTGCGCATTGGCGCGCGGCAGCACGCTGATCGCGTGGAAGCCGCCGTACATCGCGGGGCGCACCAGCTCGTTGAAGCCGGCGTCGCACAGCACGAAGTGGTTTGCGCCCATGTCCTTGACCGCGCGCACCTCGGCGACCAGCGCGCCCGCCTCGGCGACGAGGAAGCGGCCGGGCTCGATCTCGAGGCCGACCGGGTGGCCCAGCTCGGCGGCGAGGCGGCGGCGCGCGGCGTCCCACAGGCTGAAGTAGTGCGCGGTGTCGACGACCGGGTCGCCGGCGCGGTACGGGATCGACAGGCCGCCGCCGGCGGAGATGGCCGTGACGTCGTGGCCGTGCGCGACCACGTCCTGCACGTGCGCCACCATCGCGTCGCACACGCGCTCGAGGTGGCCGTAGTCGACGCCCGAGCCGATGTGCATGTGCAGGCCGACCAGCCGCAGGCCGTGGCGCGCGATCGCCTCCAGCGCGGCGGGGATGTCCTGCGGCCAGATGCCGTGCTTGCTGTGCTCGCCGCCGGTGTTGGTCTTGCGGCTGTGGCCGTGGCCGAAGCCCGGGTTGACGCGCAGCCAGACGCGATGCCCACGCGCCTTCGAGCCCAGCGCGGCCGCGACCTGGCCCAGCATGTCGACCGAGCCTG
>DASQCX010000553.1:0-2743 GCA_035634455.1 Burkholderiaceae bacterium | reverse complement strand
CAACTAGTTCCAGGTCGAGGACGAGATCCGCAAGCGCCTGGCCGGCCTGCCGGGCATCTCGGTGGCGCTGGGCAACCGGCCGATCTTCATCTCCATCCTGGGCCCCGACCCGACCGTGCTCGACCAGATCACGGCCGACCTCGGCGACAAGATCAAGAAGGTCAAGGGCGTCACCGACTTCGAGTCCTCGGTCAAGCCCGGCCTGCCCGCGTACGCCGTGCGCGTGCGCCCGGACGCCGCGCGCCAGCTCGGCATGACGCCGCAGCAGCTGTCCGCGAGCCTGCGCGCCTACGTGCAGGGCGACGTGTCGACCTACTGGACGACGCCCGACGGCCAGCAGGTGGAGGTGCAGCTGCGCCTGCCGCAGGCCAGCCGCGAGAGCGTCGCGCAGCTCAACAAGCTGCCCGTGGCCTTCGCCGCCGACGGCACGCCGGTGCCGCTGGAGAGCGTGGCCACCATCGAGCCCGTCACCAACCCCGACGTCATCAAGCGCCAGGACCTGCAGCGCCGCCAGGCGGTGTACGCGGGCGTGGACGTGAAGTCGGGCCGCACGGTGGGCCAGGTCAATGCCGACATCGACAAGATCGTCAAGGCCACCGTGCTGCCGCCGGGTTATCGCTTCAACGTGGCCGGCGCCGCGCAGGACCAGGACGACATCTTCGGCAACATCGGCTCCGCGCTGGGCCTGGCGCTGATCTTCATCTACATCGTGCTGGCCAGCCAGTTCGGCAGCTTCCTGCAGCCGCTGGCGATCATGGCCTCGCTGCCGCTGTCGCTGATCGGCGTGATGATCTCGCTCAAGCTGTTCCACTCAACCATCAACCTGTTCTCGCTGATCGGCCTGATCATGCTGATGGGCCTGGTGACGAAGAACGCCATTCTCCTGGTGGACTTCGCCAACCACGCCCGCAAGGCCGGGGCGACGCTGGCCGAGGCCGTGCTGACCGCCGGCCAGATCCGGATGCGCCCGATCATCATGACGACCGCCGCGATGGTGTTCGGCATGTTCCCGCTGGCGCTCGCGCTCGACGAGGGCGGCGAGCTGCAGGCGCCGATGGGCCGCGCCATCATCGGCGGCGTCATCACCTCGACGCTGCTGACGCTGGTGGTGGTGCCCGTGATCTACGCCTACATCGAGCAGTGGGTCGGCTTCTTCAAGCAGCGCCTGGACGCGAACTCGCGCGGCGCGATCATCGGCGCGGTGCTGTCGGGCCTGGTCGGCATCGTGCTGATGATGAGCGGCGTGCCGATGGCGGGCGTCGGCGCGGTGATGGCGGTGGCCATAGCCCTGAGCGTGTGGGCCTGCTGGTCGTACGCGACGGCCAACGGCTACCACCGCGGCTGGGCGGCGATGGGCCTGCTGGGCATGCTGGGCTTCATGATCCTGGCCTTCCTGCGCCCGATCCAGGACGGCGGGCCGCCGGAGGAGCTGTCCATGGCGCCGCCCAACACGAACGCCCCCGACTCGCAGCCCGATTCCGAGCCTGAGGCCGACTCGGTGATGGCCTGAGCTCGACGCCGCGTCTCCAGGGCCACCGGTTGCGACTGTTTCGCGGCCGGTGGCCCTTCCGCATGGCGCAGCCGCCGCGCGGTGCTATGGTCGCGGGATGAAATCCCGCCTGATCCTCGTGTTGCTCGCCGTGCCCGCGAGCGCCGCCTTCGCGCAGTACAAATGCACCGCGGCCGACGGCGCGATCACGTTCCAGCAGACCCCGTGCTTCGGCGCGAAGTCGCAGGAGAAGCTGAACGTGGTGCCGAACGGCCACCCGCCGGCGGTTCCGGCGGCCGCTTCCGGCGTGAAGGCGCCCGCCGCGGCGGCACCGGCCGCCGGACCGGCGGACGGCGTCGACAAGCGCATGCTGGCCGGCTACGAGAAGCAGCGCGAGCGCGACGCGCTGGTGCGGGCGCTCGATGCGGCGCGCCAGGACCAGGCCCAGCGCGCGGGCCAGCGCCAGGACGCCATCGCGGCGGCGCGCCGGCAGTACGGCGACGACCCGGCCAACGCGGGCGCGCTGCGGGACGCGCTGGCCGCGATCGACAGCCGCTACAACGTGCTCGACGAGCTCGGCGACGCCCGGGTCAGGGAGGCGCAGGAGGCGCTGGCCCGCTGGGACAACCCGCTGCAGCAGTGAGCTAGTGTCGGCGCGGCCTGCCGCGCGGCCCCAGCACGGCGTCGCAGTCGACGCAGGCGCGCAGCTCGGTGTCGCCGGCGGGCGTCTCCAGCGTGGCGGTGCCGCCGGCGCGGATCTCCCAGCGCCAGGTGCCGCTGGCCGAGCGCGCGGTGCCGCGGACGTAGCAGGGCAGGTTGTCCCAGCCGTCGCGCTGTTCGCGCGCGCTGACGACCAGGGAGCGCGCGAGGAAGTAGCGCGCCTGGGCGGCGGTCAGCGTGAAATCGGCGCAGGCGTCGCCGCCGGCGTCGAAGCCGCGCGACTCGATGCGCACCTCGTCCAGCGCGGCGGGGACGGGCGGCGGCGCGGAGGCGCAACCCGCGAGCGCGAGGAGGGAAGCCACCGGGAACAGGAGTCGTCGCATGAACGGCTAGTGTCGCCCAGATTGCGCGGGCCGCTCAACATTCGACGATGTTGACGGCCAGTCCGCCGCGCGCGGTCTCCTTGTACTTGGTCTGCATGTCGGCGCCGGTCTCGCGCATGGTCTTGATGACCTTGTCCAGGCTCACGTGGTGCGTGCCGTCGCCGCGCAGCGCCATGCGCGCCGCGTTGATCGCCTTGACCGACGCGATCGC
>DASQCX010000552.1:0-2973 GCA_035634455.1 Burkholderiaceae bacterium | reverse complement strand
ACATCGTCGTCATCTACGCCGAGAACCGTTCGTTCGACAACCTGTACGGCAACTTCCCGGGTGCCAATGGCCTGTCCACGGTCGTCGACTCGTCCGGCAAGCCGACCGCCGCCTACGTGGCGCAGGTCGACCGCGACGGCTCGGCGCTCACGACCCTGCCGCCCACCTGGGGCGGCGTGATGATGCCCGGCCAGGCGGTCACGGTCACCGAGGCGCAGAGCTCGGGCCTGGCCAACGCGCCGTTCGACATCGCCACCGCCTACGTGCCGACCTCCGGCGTGACGGTCACCGGCGACATGGTCACGAAGGACCTGTACCACCGCTTCTTCGAGAACCAGATGCAGATCGACGGCGGCAAGAACGACAAGTTCGTCGCCTGGGCCGATTCGGGCAGCCTGGTGATGGGCCACTTCGACTACAGCGCGTCGCCGCTGTACAAGCTGGCGCAGCAATACACGCTGGCCGACAACTTCTTCCAGGGCGCGTTCGGCGGCTCGTTCCTGAACCACCAGTACCTGGTCTGCGCCTGCGCGCCGACGGTGGACGCCGCCACGGTGACGGCCAACAAGATGACGGTCAACACCGTCGCCACGAACGCCGACGGCAGCTTCACCACCAGCCTGGTGCCGGCCGCCACGTCCGCGTCGTCCGCGATGACGGCCAAGCCGACCCTGCAGACCGGCAACATCGCGCCGCTCAACTACTTCGGCGACAACAAGTACTACGCCGTCAACACGATGCAGCCGGCGTTCCAGCCCAGCGGCAACAAGCCGGTGGACGTCAGCGGCAACGATGCCGACTACGCCAGCCCGACCGCCGCCACGACCCTGCCGGCGCAGACCCAGACCAACATCGGCGATCAGCTGACTGCCGCGAGCGTCAACTGGAAGTGGTACGCCGGCTCGTGGAACTCGGCGGTGGCCGACGGCATGCAGGCGCCGGCCTCCGCGCGCACGGTGATCTACGCCGGCGATGCGAACGGCGTCGCCAGCACCGCCGCCGTCGACTTCCAGCCGCACCACCAGGCCTTCAACTACTTCGCCAACATGGACCCGGTCACGCACGCGACCGACCGCGCGAACCACCTGAAGGACTACACCGACCTGGTGAGCGACGCCGCCGCCGGCACGCTGCCGCCGGTCGCGTTCTACAAGCCGGAGGGCCTGTACAACCATCACCCCGGCTACGCCAACATCACCAACGGCGACCAGAAGATCGCCGACGTGATCGCCAAGCTGCAGGCCAGCCCGCAGTGGAAGAACATGGTCATCGTCGTCACGTATGACGAGAACGGCGGCCAGTGGGACCACGTCGCGCCGCCGAAGGGCGACAAGCTCGGCCCGGGCACCCGCATCCCCGCGCTGATCATCTCGCCGTACTCGAAGGCCGGCACGGTCGACCACACCCAGTACGACACCGCCTCCGTGCTGCGGCTGATCACCCGCCGCTTCGGCCTGACCGCGCTGCCGGGCCTGACCGCGCGCGACGCCGCGCTGACCGGCAACGGCGGCGTCGCGATGGGCGACCTGACCAACGCGCTGGATCTCACCAAGTAAGAAGAACGAACGCCGCGACGCCACGACGTCGCTCCTTCGCGCCCCGCCGGCCCCTGGCCCGCGGGGCGTTTTTCTGCGACTCCGCTTCGCTCCGCGCAGAATGACGCTTCCGCGGCGGATGCGAGCGATACTGGCGCCATGACGATCCCCACGCTCTCGCTGCTCGAGACCCGCATCCTCGGCGTGCTCGTCGAGAAGCAGCGCACCGTGCCCGACAGCTACCCGCTGAGCCTGAACGCGCTGACGCTGGGCTGCAACCAGAAGACGGCGCGCGACCCCGTCATCAACGCGGGCGAGAACGACGTGCTGGCCGCGCTCGACACGCTGAAGTCGCAGCACCTGGTGCTCGAGGGCTCCGGCAGCCGCGTGCCGCGCTTCGAGCACAACGTGGCGCGCGTGCTGAAGCTGCCCGGCCAGAGCGTCGCGCTGCTGGCGCTGCTGATGCTGCGCGGCCCGCAGACCGCCGCCGAACTGCGGCTGAACACCGAGCGCCTGCACCACTTCGCCGACATCTCGTCGGTGGAGGGCTTCCTCGACGAGATGGCCACGCACGAGCCGCCCTTCGTCGTGAAGCTCGCCCGCGCGCCGGGCGCGCGCGAGTCGCGCTGGGCGCACCTGCTGTCGGGCCCCGTCGCCGACGCCGCGCCCGCCGCGCCGCATGCCGGCCCCGGCGCGCCGTTGTCGGATGCGGCCCTGGGCATGTCGGAGGTGGCCGCGATGCGCACCGAGCAACTGCGCATGAAGGGCGAGCTGGAGCGGCTGCGCGCGCAGGTGGCGCGGCTGGCCGGGGAACTGGGCGTCGACCTCGACCTCGACGCCGAAGGCTAGGACGCCTCGTCGTCGCCGAACAGCTTCAGCGCGTCCTTGCCGGCGCGCTCGCGGTAGCCCTTGCGGCCGAACAGCTTGGTCTGGGCCTCGACGGGCAGGTCGGTGATGTTGATGACGTTCTTCTTGATGAGCGTGTCGATCACGTCCTCGATGACGCGGATGAAGCCGGCGTCCAGCGTGGCGAAGCCTTCGTCGGGCGGGGCGCCGCCGTCGCCGAGGAAGGCGCGCACGTCGGGGTGGTCGCCGGGCAGGAACTCGCAGCCGCCCTCGTCGCGGCGATGCAGGCTGTCGACGGCTCCCGAGGCGTTGCGGCGGATGAAGGGCATCGGGCCATCATAGCGAGGTCGACCGCGGCGCGGGTGCGCGCGCGACCCGCTGGCCGCGGCCGGCCGCGCGAATGCCGGAGCGCCTGGCTCCGGGCCGCTCACTGGGCCGCGTGCAGGCCTTCGGCGTAGTCCGAGACCGCCGCGATCTCGGCGTCGCTCATGCGCGCCGCGATGGTGACCATCTGCGGGCTGTTGGTGCGCTTGCCGGCACGGAACAAGCCCAGCTGCTCGCTGATGTACTCGTTGTGCTGGCCGCCCAGGCG
>DASQCX010000551.1:0-18634 GCA_035634455.1 Burkholderiaceae bacterium | reverse complement strand
GAGGACAAGGCCGCGATCGGCGCCGCCGCGCAGCGCATCCCCGTCTTCATGTCGCCCAACATGAGCGTCGGCGTCAACGTGGTGATGCGGCTGATCGAACAGGCCGCCAAAGCGTTCGCGCACGGCTACGACATCGAGATCATCGAGGCGCACCACCGCAACAAGATCGACGCCCCCAGCGGCACCGCGCTGAAAATGGGCGAGGTCGTCGCCAACGCCCTCGGCCGCAACCTGGCCGATAACGCCGTGTTCGGACGCGAAGGCGTCACCGGCGTGCGCGACCCGAGTACGATCGGCTTCGCGACGGTGCGCGGCGGCGACATCATCGGGGATCACACCGTGCTGTTCGCCGGCATCGGCGAGCGCATCGAGATCACCCACAAGAGCTCCAGCCGCGCCACCTACGCGCAGGGCAGCCTGCGCGCCGCGCGCTTCCTCGCGCACAGCGGCCCGGGCCTGTACGACATGAACGACGTCCTGGGACTGAATTGATGGAAGGGCTGTCCGGCTTCTGGGGCCAGAGCGATCTCATCAGCCGTACCGTCGGCCTGCTACTGCTGGCGATGTCGGTGAGCAGCTGGGTCATCATCCTCTGGAAGGGCTGGCTGCTGCGGCGTGCCGACGCCGACATCCAGCGCGGCGTCGCCGCCTTCTGGAGCGCCGCCGGCGTCGCCGAGGGCCGCAGCCGCCTGATCACGCTCGACCGCGAGGCCGTGCTGCTGCCGCTGCTCGATGCCGCGCTGCTGCAACCGGCGGCCGGCACGCTCGAGACGCAGCCCGCGCTCGCCTCGCAGCTCACGCGCCGCCTGCGCGACGCGCTGCACGCCGGCCTCGCGCAGCTGCAGTTCGGGCAGGTGGTGCTCGCGTCCACCGGCTCGACGGCGCCGTTCATCGGACTGTTCGGCACGGTGTGGGGCATCTTCCACGCGCTCGCCGGCATGGCCGAGGGCAACGGCGTCACCATCGACAAGATCGCCGGCCCGGTGGGCGAGGCGCTGATCTTCACGGCCGCCGGCCTGGCGGTCGCGATCCCCGCCGTGCTGGCCTACAACATCTTCGGCAAGCGCGTCGCGGCGTGCGAGGCGGAGCTCGAGGGCTTCGCGCACGACCTGCGCGAGATGCAGCTCGACGCCGCCGCTCGCTGAGGAATCCTCATGGCCTTCGGTCGCCTCGAGCGCAGCCCCACGCCGCAGCCGATGAGCGACATCAACATGACGCCGCTGATCGACGTCATGCTGGTGCTGCTGGTGATCTTCATGATCGCCGCGCCGCTGATGACCTCCAGCCTCAAGATGGACCTGCCCAAGGTCGCCGCGGCCACGAACAACGACGGCGGCGCCACGCTGGCGCTGGGCATCACGGCGGACGGCCGTTTCCACGTCGGCGACGAGGTCGTCACGCACGACGACCTGGTGCGCACGCTCAAGCAGACCGCCACGCGCCAGCCGCAGCCCGACGTGCTGCTGCGCGCCGACCAGAGCGTGCCCTACGGCCGCGTCGCCGAGCTGATCGGCCTGGTGCAGGACGCCGGGCTGACGCACATCGGCTTCATCGCCCAGCCTGCCAAGTAACGCGCCCCGCCGTCGGGCGCGCGCTCGCGTGACGCGCGCCGGCGCCCGCGTGCGGAACTCTCATTGGCGCCAGGCCAGCCAGGCCTGCTGCTGCGCGCCGATCGGGTAGCCCCGGCCGTCCCACTTCAGCACGGCGCTGAACGGCGGGCGCTCGTCGAGGCGGTCGTCGTCGCGCGCGGCGACGCCGGTGACGACGAGGTCGCGCCAGCCGCGCGTGGACGTGGGCGCCAGCGCCAGCTTCGCGCTGAAGTTCTCGGTGATGGTGAGATCCGGCGCGGTGCTGTCGGTGCAGGCCGACCGGCCGCGCTGGATCAGCGCCCATTCCGACATCGGCAGGTCCACCAGCACCGGCCGGATCAGGCGGCCCTGGCTCACGAACAGGCTACGGCGCGCGCCCGAGCCGGCGCCGGCGCAGCCGCGCGGCGCGCCGGTGGTCATGTCCAGGCCGAAGGCGCGCACGCCGGGCGCGAGGTCGTAGGCGGCGGTGTCCAGCCACAGGCTGCCCGAGACCATTTTCATCGCCGGATCGCTGTCGAGCGCGCCCTTGAAGCTGGACGTGACGTTGCCGGCCGCGTCGAGCAGCGCGATCACCAGCAGCAGGTCGTCCTGGTGGCCCGAGCGGTAGGCCGCGGCGACCAGGCGCCCGTGGTACGCCGGCACGCCCGTGCACGCGGCCGCGGCGACCGTCGCGCCGGCGTCGGCCGCATGGCCCAGCGCCGGTTCCTTGAAGTTGGCCACGTCCACGAAGCGGCCGACCGCGGCCAGCGTGTGGGCGTCGCACAGCTGCTCCACCTGCGCGCCGACGTTCAGCTCGTGCTCCGTGGCCGCGCGCCCGACGGACGCCGACGCGGCCAGCGCGACGAGGCAGGCCGCGCGCACGGCGGCGATTCCCAACGACTTCATTTCTCCACTCCGGTGCCCGGCCCGGGACGCCCGGATCGCGCCCTTCTCGCCGGAAGAGGCGCGATCATCGCGGCGGGCCGGGGCGGCGTCCACCGTCGCGCGGTAACGATTCGTCAGGCGCGGCGACAGGGCGTGACCCGCGTCCGCGCGGTCGCCCCTCCTACAATCGGGGGATGAACGAAAAGTACGTCCCCTCCGAGGTCGAAGCCGCCGCCCAGGCGCACTGGCGCGCCACCGATGCCCACCGCGTCACCGAAGACGCCAGCCGCGCGAAGTTCTACGCGTGCTCGATGCTGCCCTACCCCAGCGGCAAGCTGCACATGGGCCACGTGCGCAACTACACGATCAACGACATGCTCGCGCGCCAGCTGCGCATGAAGGGCATGAACGTGCTGATGCCCATGGGCTGGGACGCCTTCGGCCTGCCGGCCGAGAACGCGGCCATCAAGAACAAGGTGCCGCCGGCCAAGTGGACGTACGAGAACATCGCCCACATGAAGCAGCAGATGCAGGCGATGGGCCTGGCGATCGACTGGTCGCGCGAGGTCGCCACCTGCCAGCCCTCGTACTACAAGTGGAACCAGTGGCTGTTCCTCAAGATGCTCGAGGCGGGCATCTGCGAGCGCCGCACCCAGATCGTCAACTGGGATCCGGTCGACATGACCGTGCTCGCCAACGAACAGGTCATCGACGGCCACGGCTGGCGCTCCGGCGCGCCGGTGGAAAAGCGCGAGATCCCGGGCTACTACCTCAACATCGTCAAGTACGCCGAGGAGCTGCTGTCGGCGGTGGCCGATCCGGCCGACCCGGAATACCTGTCCGGCTGGCCCGAGCGCGTGCGCCTGATGCAGGAGAACTGGATCGGCAAGAGCGAGGGCGTGCGCTTCGCGTTCCCGCACGCCATCCACGACGACGACGGCAAGCTGATCGGCGACGGCAGGCTCTACGTGTTCACCACGCGTGCCGACACCATCATGGGCGTCACCTTCTGCGCCGTCGCGCCCGAGCACCCGCTCGCCACGCACGCCGCCAAGGGCAACCCGCAGCTGGCCGCGTTCATCGAGCAGTGCAAGGCCGGCGGCACCACCGAGGCCGAGCTCGCCACCAAGGAGAAGGAAGGCCTGCCCACCGGCCTGACCGTCACCCACCCGCTGACCGGCGCGCAGGTGCCGGTGTGGGTCGGCAACTACGTGCTGATGACCTACGGCGACGGCGCCGTCATGGGCGTGCCCGCGCACGACGAGCGCGACTTCGCGTTCGCCAGGAAGTACGGCCTGACGATCAAGCAGGTCGTCGCCGTCGCCGGCGAGGCCTTCTCCACCGATGCCTGGCAGGAGTGGTACGGCGACAAGCAGCGCGGCGTGTGCATCGAGTCCGGCGTGCTGGACGGCCTGGGCATGAAGGACGCGGTCAGCCGCGTGGCCGAGCTCGTCGCCGCCGCCGGCCTGGGCGAGAAGAAGACCACCTGGCGCCTGCGCGACTGGGGCATCAGCCGCCAGCGCTACTGGGGCACGCCGATCCCCATCATCCACTGCGACGACTGCGGCGTGGTGCCCGTGCCCGAGAAGGACCTGCCGGTCGTGCTGCCGGAAGACCTGATCCCCGACGGCTCCGGCAACCCGCTGAACAAGCACGCCGCCTTCCTGAACGTCGGCTGCCCGAAGTGCGGCAAGCCGGCGCGCCGCGAGACGGACACGATGGACACCTTCGTGGACTCGTCGTGGTACTTCATGCGCTACTGCGACCCGACCAACGACCAGAAGATGGTCGCGGAGGGCACCGACTACTGGATGCCGATGGACCAGTACATCGGCGGCATCGAGCACGCGATCCTGCACCTGCTGTACGCGCGCTTCTGGACCAAGGTCATGCGCGACCTCAAGCTCGTGAAGTTCAGCGAGCCCTTCAAGAACCTGCTCACGCAGGGCATGGTGCTCAAGGGTGCGTTCTTCCACAAGCCCGAGGACGCCGGCAAGAACTACTACTGGGAGCACGAGCTCGACATCGAGCGCGACGCGCACGGCAACGTCGTGAGCGCCAAGCTCAAGGACGGCACGCCGGTCACCTACGAGATGACCACGATGTCGAAGTCCAAGAACAACGGCGTCGACCCGCAGGCCCTGATCGACCGCTACGGCGCCGACACCGCGCGCCTGTTCGTGATGTTCGCCTCGCCGCCGGAGCAGACGCTGGAGTGGAACGACTCCGGCGTCGAGGGCGCGCAGCGCTTCCTCAAGCGCGTGTGGGCGTTCGGCGTGAAGCACGGCGACGCGCTGCGTGGCGCCGCGGACAGCGTCGCCGGCCTCGAATCGAGCGCGGCCGCGAAGGCGCTGCGCCGCGAGGTGCACGTGCTGCTCAAGCAGGTCACGTACGACTACGAGCGCATGCAGTACAACACCGTCGTCTCCGGCGCGATGAAGCTGCTCAACGCCCTCGAAGGCCATGCGTACGACGGCAGCGCCGGCTCCGCCGCGGTGCTGCGCGAGGGCTTCTCGGTGCTGCTGCGCGCGCTGTATCCGGCCTGCCCGCACATCGCGCAGGCGCTGTGGACGGACCTCGGCTACGGCCAGGGCAGGGAACTGGTCGACGCCGGCTGGCCAGTGGTCGACGAGTCCGCACTGGTGCAGGACGAGATCGAGCTGGTGCTGCAGGTGCTGGGCAAGACGCGCGGCGCCGTGCGCGTGCCCGCGAGCGCCGACAAGGCCGCCATCGAGACGCTCGCGCTGGCCTCGCCCGAGGCGGTGCGCTGGATGGAAGGCAAGCCGGCCAAGAAGGTCGTGATCGTGCCGGGCCGTCTCGTCAACATCGTCGTCTGAGGCTCGGGATGCGCTCGCCTTCGTCGATCCGGCGCCGCGCGGCGCTCGCCGTCGTGGCCGTCGCCGCGGCGGCGACGCTGGCGGCCTGCGGCTTCCATCGCCGCATCGCGCAGCCGCTGAACTACGAGCGCATCGCGCTGTCGGGCTTCGCCGACCGTTCGACGATGGCCGAGGAGATCCGGCGCGCGCTGCCGTCCACGGCGCGCGTCGTCTCCAACGTGCTGGAGTCGCAGGTCGTGATCGAGGCCGTCGAGGACACGCAGAAGACCACGGTCGAGGCGTCGACCGCCTTCGGGCAGGTGCGCGAACTCGAGCTGCACTGCAAGCTGCGCTACCGCGTGCTCGACCCGAACGGCACCGAGCTGCTGCCGCTGGCCGACATCGAACGCTTCCGCGACATGACCTACGACGAGAAGGACGCCCTGGCCAAGGACACCGAGCAGAAGGCGCTGTACCGCGACATGCAGTCCGACATGGCCTACCAGCTGGTGCGCGTGCTGTCCGCCGTGGGCAAGCCCGCCGGCCCGGCCGCGCAGGCGCAGGCGGCGCGCGCCGCCTCGGCCGCGCTGGCGCCGGCGGCCGCGCCGTCGTCGGTGTCGGCCGTCGAATGGGCCGCGTCGCAGGCCGCGGGCCGCTGACGAGAGCACCATGCAGGTCCGCCCCGAGCAACTCGCCGACCACCTGGCGCGCGGCCTGCGCGACGTCTACGTGGTGCACGGCGACGAGCCGCTGCGCGCGCAGGAGGCCGCCGACGCGATCCGCGCCGCGGTGCGGGCCGCGGGCGCGAGCGAGCGCAAGGTGTTCGTGGTCAGCGGCGCGCACTTCGACTGGAGCGGCGTCATCGGCGCCTCGCAGTCCATGGGGCTGTTCGCCGACCAGCAGCTGATCGAGATCCGCATCCCCTCTGGCAAGCCCGGCAAGGACGGCAGCGAGGCGCTGCAGGAACTGGCCGCCGCGGCCGGCCCCGACAGCCGCCTGCTGGTGCACCTGCCCAAGCTCGACTGGCAGCAGCAGAAGGCCGCGTGGTTCAACGCGCTGGACGGCGCCGGCGTCAGCGTAGCGGCCGACGTCATCGAGCGCAACGCGCTGCCGGCCTGGCTGGCCAAGCGCTTCGCGGCGCAGGGCCAGCGCGTCGAGGCCGGCGCCGCCGGCGAGCAGACGCTGGCCTTCATGGCCGATCGCGTCGAGGGCAATCTGCTGGCCGCGCACCAGGAGATCCAGAAGCTGGGCCTGCTCTACCCGCCCGGCGAGCTGACCTTCGCCCAGGTCGAGGACGCCGTGCTCGACGTCGCCCGCCACGACGTTTCGCGCCTGTGCGACGCCGTCATGGCCGTGCAGGTGCCGCGCGCGCTGCGCATGCTCGACGGCCTGCAGGCCGAGGGCGAGGCGGCGGTGTTCGTGCACTACAAGCTGTCGGACGACATTCGCGCCATGAAGCGCATCCAGGACGCGATGGCCGAGGGCAAGCCGCTGCCCATGGCCCTGCGCGAAGCGCGCATCTGGGGCGCGCGCGAGCGCCTGTTCGAACGCGCGCTGCCGCGCCTGTCCGCACCCATGGCCGCGCGCCTGGTCAGCGCCGCGAGCGAGTGCGACGGCGTGCTCAAGGGCTTGCGCCATCCGCAGTGGCCGTCGGAGCCGTGGGACGCGCTGCGCCGCCTGGTGCTGATGATGCTGCAGGCGCTGCGGCCCGAAGGCGCGCAGGCGGGACTGGTGCTGCGCACCTGACGCGCACGGCGTTTGCCGCACGGCCCGGCCAGGAGGAAACCATGCGCCCGCCTTCCCTGCTCGCGTCGCTCGCCCTGTCCGCCACGCTGCTCGCCGGCTGCGCCAGCCGCGTCGAGAAGGGCGACGCCGCTCCGATCGCGCCGCCCGATGGCTCCGACCGCGCGAGTGCCGCGCCGTCGACCCGCGTCGAGGTCGCCGGACTGCCCGAGTGGCTGCGGATCCGGCTGGCCGACTACGACGCCCAGTCCGGTCCCGCCGCGCCGCGCGCGGTCTACGAGCTGCGCTACGGCGACGGCGTCGCCTACTACGTGAAGGCCGGCTGCTGCGACCAGTTCGACCCGCTGGTCGACGCCCGCGGCGTGCTGGTCTGCTACCCCAGCGGCGGCTTCACCGGCCGCGGCGACGGCAAGTGCCCGCGCGCGCTGCCGCCGGAGTCGGAGCAGCGCGAGGTGTGGCGGCATCGCTGAGCGCGACGCCGCGGGCGCCGTTCAGCGGATGCCGGTCGCCTTCTTCGCCGCCTGCAGGCTCATGAACGCCCTGCCGATGTAGAACAGCGCCAGCGCGTGGAAGGCCACGGGCATCCAGTCCTGGTACTTCAGGTAGATCAGGCCGTCCAGCAGGTAGACGACGACGCCGGCCGCGAAGGCCCAGGTGCGGCCCTTCTGCGCCTGCTGGCCGACGAACCAGAAGCCGCCGATGAACAGCGCGTCGATCACGAGCGCGACCGCGATGTTGGACTCGAACGCGCCGTGCGCGAGCAGCGTGAAGGCCAGGCCCAGCACGAAGTTGACGTTGGCGTGGGCGAGGTCGCAGGCGACGTTGACCGCCGACAGGCCGGCGATCCACCAGAACCAGCGCGCGCCCGAGATGAAGCCGGGCAGGCGCTGGGCGAGTTCCTCGACGGTGGCGGGCATGGCGGGGCCCGCGCCGGCGGCGGTGAGCGTGGAATCGGTCATGGAGTTCCTCCTCTTGGCGGCGGGTGGCCGCGATGGGCAAGCCGCGTGGTGCGCGGTCGTGTCTGGCGACGCCGACTTCCCGGCATCGCCGCAGCGACTCTAGCAACGCCGTCCCGAAATACGATCAGGGGTTTCGAGCCCCGGCGCCCGCGCCGCGTCAGTAGCCGCGCGTGCGGTCGACGAGGTGCGCCGCCGCCGCGCCGCGCCGCGCCGCCTCGACGTTGGCCGCCACCACGGCCGCCGCGCTGCGCAGGTCGGTCTGCGCCGCGGCGTGCGGCCAGACGGTGACCTGCGGGTGGAACCAGAACACGTGCGTGGCCGGCAGCGGCTCATGGTCGAACACGTCGAGCACGGCATGCGCGAGCCGGCCCGCGTTGAGCGCCTCGAGCAGGTCCTTCTCGACGACGTGCGCGCCGCGCGCCAGGTTCACCAGGCTCGCGCCCGTGCGCATCTGCGCGAGGCGCGTGCGGTCGAACAGGCCGCGCGTGTCGTCGGTGAGCGGCAGCAGGTTGACGACGATGTCGGCCGCGCCGAGTGCCGCGGGCAGCGCGGCCCAGCCGGCGCTCGTGGCCACGCCGTCGACGGCCTGCGCCCGCGCGCTCCAGCCGCCGACGCAGTAGCCGAGCGCTGCCAGCTGCAGCGCCGTCGTGCGGCCCATCTGGCCCAGGCCCAGCACCAGCACGGCGACCTCGTCGGCGCGCTTCTGCGGCAGCGGGTGCCACTGCGTCCGGCGCTGCTGCGCAGCGTAGTCGAACGCGCGGCGGTGCAGCGACAGCACGGCCCAGGTCGCGGTCTCGGCCATCGCGCGGTTCATCATCGGGTCGACCATGCGCGCGATCGGCACGTCCCCGGGCAGCGTCGCGTCGGCGAGCAGCCGGTCGACGCCGGCCCACAGCGACTGGATCAGCTTCAGCTGCGTGCAGCTCGCGAGCCGGCCGGGGTGCGGGTTGGCGACGACGGCGATGTCAGCCTCGCGCCAGCGCAGGGAGTTCGTGCCGTCGACGGCGGCGTCGATCCACTCGTCGTCGGGCAGCGCGTCGGTGAGCGCGCGCCACCAGTCGGCGCGCTCGGCGCCGTCCATTCGGGCGTCGAACGCGATCCTCATGCCGACGTCGCCGCCGCGACGAGCCGCTGCAGCGCGATCGCCACCGTCTGCGCGCGGATCGCGGCGCGGTCGCCGTCCAGGTGCAGGCATTCGGTGCGGCTGTCCACCCGCGGCGCGGCACCGCCGGCCGGCAGGCCTTCCTGCGTCGCGCGCGGAAGCGTCCACGCCAGGCCCAGCCACACCGTGCCGACCGGCTTGGCCACGCTGCCGCCGCCGGGCCCCGCGATGCCGGTGACCGACAGCGCGAGCTGCACGTCCGCATGCGCCAGCGCGCCGCGCGCCATCGCGTCGGCGACCGGCGCGCTGACCGCGCCGTGCTGCGCGATCAGCGGCGCGGGCACGCCCAGCAGGCCGGTCTTGGCGTCGTTGGCGTAGCTGACGAAGCCGGCCGCGAACCAGTCGCTCGCGCCGGCCGGCGCGGTGCAGGTGCCGGCGAGCAGGCCGCCGGTGCAGCTCTCGGCCGTCGCCAGGCGCCAGCCGCGGGCGCGCAGCGCGTCGCCGAGCGCC
Source organism: Burkholderiaceae bacterium (assembly GCA_035634455.1). Lineage (GTDB taxonomy): Bacteria > Pseudomonadota > Gammaproteobacteria > Burkholderiales > Burkholderiaceae_C > Scleromatobacter. Next base: position 9,051 of record DASQCX010000551.1, on the reverse strand, counting down.
TCGACCTGGGCGACGAGGCTCGCGTCGATCGCGATCAGTGCGTCAGCCATGTCGTCCACCCCCATGCCCCGGCGAACCAGACGGCCAGCACGAGCGCCGCCGCCACCAGGTCGTCGAAGATGATGCCGAAGCCCTGCGGCCAGCTCGGCAGCACGCCGGGTTCGGGCTTGAACTGCGCGTCGGCCCAGCCCACGGGCCCGCGCTTGACCGCGTCGAACAGGCGGAACAGGCCGAACAGGATCAGCTGCCCGAGCCAGCCCGCGGGCGCCGTCACGGCCAGGATGATCCAGAACGCGATGATCTCGTCCCACACGACCGGGCTGGGGTCGGCCACCGCCATCGCGTGCGCCGTGTGCGTGCAGGCCCACCAGCCGATGAAGAAGCCGGCGACGATGATCGCCGCCCAGCCGGCGTGCGACGGTGCGGCGAGGAGATCGACCAGCAGCCACAGCGCCCAGCCGGCCAGCGTGCCGGCCGTGCCGGGCGCGACCGGCGACAGGCCGCTGCCGAAGCCGAGCGCGATGAGCCGCAGCGGATGCAGGCCCATGAAGCGCCAGGTGGCGCGGCGCGGGGCGAAGGTCGGGATGGTGTCCACGGGGTCAGGCGGAGATGAAGTGGTCGAAGGCGCGCTCGGTCAGCGCCACCGGCACGCCGTGCGCATCGACGACGCGCAGGCCGGGCGGCGCGTCCAGCGTGCCGATGCAGGTCACGGGCACGCCCGCGCGGGCGCCCGCGTCACGCACCCGCGCGCGCGCGGCCGCGGGGGCGGCGAACAGCAGTTCGTAGTCGTCGCCGCCGGCCAGCAGGCAGGTGCGGCGCTGGGCCTCGGTGCAGGCGGCCACGTGCGGGCCGTGCGGGATGTCGGCCAGGCGCAGCGTCGCGCCGACCGCGCTGGCGCGCAGGATGTGGCCGAGGTCGCCGACGAGGCCGTCGCTGAGGTCGATCGCCGCGCTCGCGACGCCGCGCAGTGCGACGCCGAGCGCGACGCGCGGCTGCGGGCGCTCCATCGCGCGGCGCACGTCCTCGAAGGCCTCGCCGCGCAGCGCGGCCTGGCCGCGGAACGCCTCCAGCGCCAGCCGGGCGTCGCCCAGCCGGCCGCTGACCCACAGTTCGTCGCCCGGCTTCGCCCCGCCGCGCCGCAGCGCCTGGCCGGGCGGGACCTCGCCCATCACGGTGATGCCGATGTTGAGCGGGCCGGCGGTGGTGTCGCCGCCCACCAGCTCGATGCCGTGCGCGTCGGCGAGCGCGTACAGGCCGTGCGCGAAGCCGGCGAGGAAGGCCTCGTCGACCCGGGGCAAGGTCAGCGACAGCGTGAACGCCACCGGCGTCGCGCCGCAGGCCGCCAGGTCCGACAGGTTCACCGCCAGCGCCTTGTGGCCCAGCGCGTCGGGCGGCACGGTGCTGAGGAAGTGCCGGCCCTCGACCAGCGCGTCGGTCGACACCGCCCACTGCATGCCGGGCGTGGGCTGCAGCAGCGCGCAGTCGTCGCCGCCGCCCAGGACGGCGCGCCGCACCGGACGCGCGAAGTACTTCGCAATGAGATCGAATTCACCGACGGACATGCCGGCGATTGTCGCCCACGCATGTGGACACCCACGGTTGACGCGCCCTCGGCACGAGGCCAAAGTATTCGGTTGCGGCATCACCCCATGCCGAACGCGGCGCGAGTGCCCCACGACAGCGCTCGGACGCCGCCCCGAACCTAAAATCGCCCCCCGCCTCCGCTTCCCCCGGCCACGCCCGCGCCAGCGCGTGGAGAGACTTCCGGGACCGCCCCACTACAGGACCGCCGATGACCACTCAAGAAGACAAGCGCGCCGAACTGCGCCAGGACGCGCTGAATTACCACGAGTTCCCGACCCCCGGCAAGATCGCGGTCACGCCCACCAAGCAGCTGATCAACCAGCGCGACCTGGCGCTGGCCTACTCGCCGGGCGTCGCCTCGGCCTGCGAGGAGATCGTCGCCGACCCGGCCAACGCGTTCCGCTACACCGCGCGCGGCAACCTCGTGGCGGTCGTGTCCAACGGCACCGCGGTGCTCGGGCTCGGCAACATCGGCCCGCTGGCGTCCAAGCCGGTGATGGAGGGCAAGGGCGTCCTGTTCAAGAAGTTCGCCGGCATCGACGTGTTCGACCTCGAGATCGCGCAGAACGATCTCGACAAGCTGGTCGACTGCATCGCCGCGCTGGAGCCCACCTTCGGCGGCATCAACCTCGAGGACATCAAGGCCCCCGACTGCTTCTACGTCGAGCGCGAGCTGCGCAAGCGCATGAAGATCCCCGTCTTCCACGACGACCAGCACGGCACGGCCATCGTGGTCGGCTCGGCGCTGCTGAACGGGCTGAAGGTGTGCGGCAAGCGCATCGAGGACGTCAAGCTCGTCGTCTCGGGCGCGGGCGCCGCGGCGCTCGCGTGCCTGAACCTGCTGCTCAAGCTGGGCATGCCGCGCAAGAACATCTGGGTGACCGACCTGGCGGGCGTCGTGTACACGGGCCGCGTCGAGCTGATGGATCCGGACAAGGCCGAATTCGCGCAGGAGACGGACAAGCGCACGCTGGCCGAGGTGATGCACGGCGCGGACGTGTTCCTGGGCCTGTCGGCCGGCGGCGTGCTCAAGCCGGCGATGGTGGCCACGATGAACGCCAACCCGATCATCTTCGCGCTCGCCAACCCGACGCCCGAGATCGCGCCGGAGGACGTGCAGGCCGTGCGCAACGACGCGATCATGGCCACGGGCCGCTCGGACTACCCGAACCAGGTCAACAACGTCCTGTGCTTCCCGTACATCTTCCGCGGCGCGCTCGACTGCGGCGCGACGACCATCAACGACGCGATGGAAGTGGCCGCGGTGCACGCGATCGCCGAGCTCGCGCAGGCCGAGCAGAGCGAGGTCGTGGCCGCCGCCTACGCCGGCGCCGACCTCAGCTTCGGCCGCGAGTACCTGATCCCCAAGCCGTTCGACCCGCGCCTGATGATGAAGATCGCGCCGGCCGTCGCCAAGGCCGCGGCCGCCTCCGGCGTGGCCTCGCGCCCGATCGCCGACATGGCCGCCTACAAGGAGAAGCTGCAGACCTTCGTCTACGCCTCCGGCACCGCGATGAAGCCGATCTTCGCGCTGGCCAAGGTGGCCGTGCACCGGCGCGTGGCCTACGCCGAGGGCGAGGAGGAGCGCGTGCTGCGCGCGGTGCAGGTCGTCGTCGACGAGAACATCGCGCGGCCGGTGCTCATCGGCCGCCCGGCCATCATCGCCCAGCGCTGCGAGAAGTTCGGCCTGCGACTGAAGGAAGGGCGCGACTACGACGTCGTCAACACCGACTACGACGAGCGCTTCCGCGACTACTGGCAGACCTACCACCGCATGACCGAGCGCAAGGGCGTCACCGCGCAGCTGGCCAAGATCGAGATGCGGCGCCGCCTGACGCTGATCGGCGCGATGATGCTGCACAAGGGCGAGGTCAACGGCATGATCTGCGGCACCTGGGGCTCGACCGCCAACCACCTGCTCTACATCGACCAGGTGATCGGCAAGCGGCCGGGCGTCAACGTCTACGCCGCGATGAACGGGCTGATCCTGCCGGGGCGGCAGGTGTTCCTGGTCGACACGCACGTCAACGCCGACCCGAGCGCCGCGCAGCTGGCCGAGATCACCATCATGGCCGCCGAGGAGATGAAGCGCCTTGGCGTCGCGCCCAAGGCGGCGCTGCTGTCGCATTCCAGCTTCGGCGCCAGCAGCCAGCCGTCGGCGCAGAAGATGCGCGACACGCTGGCCCTGCTGCGCGAGCGGGCGCCCTGGCTGGAGGTGGACGGCGAGATGCACGGCGACGCCGCGCTCGACCCGGCCTACCGCGCCAAGCTGATGCCCAACTCGACGCTCACCGGCGAGGCCAACCTGCTGGTCATGCCCAACATCGACGCGGCCAACATCTCGTACAACCTGCTCAAGACGGCCTCCGGCGGCGGCATCGCCATCGGCCCGATCCTGCTGGGCGCCGCACGTCCGGTGCACGTGCTGACGCCGTCGACCACCGTGCGCCGCATCGTCAACATGACGGCGCTGACGGTAGCGGACGCCAACGCCACCCGCTGAACGCCGCCGGCCGGCCGCGCTTGTAGGACAGCCGCGGCGCGCCCGCGCGAGCGGCTATGCTCGCGCTGCGACGACATGAAACCGTGTCGGGCCGCTGCATTTTCCGGCCGGGATGCTTGCTCGACAATCCTCCGCGAGACCTTCGCGGGGCGGCTCCAGAGCCCCCAAAGTCAGCGCTGGCTCAGCCGTGAGCCGGTCTTTTCCGGATCGCGACAGACGCACGACTTCCCAATCTGACGGCGGATAGATCGGAAGCGGACGCTCACTCCAATGACCCGCGTTGGAGCGCCCTACCCACCCTCAGACTTGAGATTTCGAGGGGGTTCCGGTACCATGCGGGATTGGAATTTCAGGGTTGCCTCGGGACTCGATGCCGTCATCGCGAGCATCGCGCCGGGGCCAAGGGCCGGTCTATCCGCCGGAACGAACGGGTCTAGCAGTGGTGATCAACGAAAAGGACGTCGTGAAGAACGTCGACGCGGCCACCGATCGTGGCACGCGCGCTGGAGCCACGGCAATGCCATCCTTGCGCCGCCAGCCTGAGCAGGGCGCCCTGTGGGCGCTGGTGCTGGCCGCCACGATGTCGGTCGCCGCGTTCGCGCCGTCCGCCTCGCTCGCGAGGGGTGCCGTCGGCCTGGGCGCCGACGTCCCGCTGTCCAGCCTGTCGCCGGAAGCCCAGCGGACCGAGCGACTGATTTATTCCGGCGGCCCGTTCCCGTATGAGCGCGACGGCGTGGTGTTCGGCAACTACGAGAAGCGCCTGCCGCGCGAACCTCGCGGCTATTACCACGAATACACCGTGCCGACGCCAGGGGCGCGCAACCGCGGCGCCCGCCGGATCATCTGCGGCGGCAACCCGCCGACGGAACCGGAAGCCTGTTTTTATACCGAAGATCACTACAACAGTTTTCATCGGATCGTGAAGTGATCGTCGGCAGACGAATGTTCTTGTGATTTCTGAGAGGAACGTGACCATGCAATTGCAGACCGTCCGTCCCAACATCGTTCAATCGATACGGGCGTATCGGGTCGAAGAATTGCTCGAGGCAGCGCAAGGTGCCGGACAGCATTTTCTCTACGCGAACCTGACCAACGCGCAGTCCAAGCAGGACGTGCTCGAGGGCATTGCCGAGGCGTTCCTGTTCCCGGCCCACTTCGGCAAGAACCTGGACGCCCTGTACGACTGCATGACCGACCTCGTGCACAAGTCCGGCTCGCAGCCGGGCTTCGTCGTCGTGCTGGAACAGCTGCCCGACAACCCGCGCTTCGACCGCGAGTCGCGCGAGCAGCTGCTCGACGTCTTCCGGGATGCCGCCGACTTCTGGGGGGAACGCAAGATTCCCTTCCGGTGCTTCTATTCTTTTCAGTAGCCCGCTCCCAAGAAACCGGGTCATGGGAGCGGGCGGCAGAAGCGGCCCCGATCATCGAGAAGCCGGCCCCCAAGGCCAGCAGCAAGGCGAACGCCAACGCGAACTTCGGCGTGAACATGCCGCTGATGAGCAGCGCGTTCGACACCGCCATGTGGCTCAACGCCGCCTGACCAGGCGCGTTCCACACGCACGAGGGGCTCCCGCGGGAGCCCTTCTTCATTTCCGGCCGGCGACTTCGCGGACGCGTCAGTCGTCGTCGCCCGGTTCGACGCCGGCCAGCGCCTCGTCCGGCAGCGGCGGCAAGGCCAGCGCCAGCGCGACGTATTCGTCGACGGGCACCTGCTCGGCGCGGCGGGTGCCGTCGAACTCGCCCGTCCAGCCGTGCTCCGCGAGCCACTTGCCGAGCGTGGCGCGCAGCATCTTGCGGCGCTGCGAGAACGCGATGCCGACGATCCTGCCCAGCACGGCCTCGGAGACCGGCGCCGGGTTCGCCCGCGGGCGCATGCGCACGATGGCCGAGTCGACGCGCGGCGGCGGGTCGAACGCGTCGGGCGCGACGTCGAACAGGTGCTCGATCTCGTAGCGCCACTGCAGCATCACGCTCAGGCGCCCGAAGGCCTTGCTGCCGGGCGCGGCGGCCATCCGGTCGACCACCTCCTTCTGCAGCATGAACACCTGGTCAACCACGCGCGGCGCGGCCGCCATCAGGTGGAACAGGATAGGCGACGAGATGTTGTACGGCAGGTTGCCGACGACGCGGATGTCGCCGCCCAGGCGCTCGGCCAGCGCCGCGAAGTCGACCTTGAGCACGTCGGACTCGACGACGTCGAGGTCGCCGCGCTGGCGCAGGCGCGCCGCGAGGTCGCGGTCGAGCTCGACCACGGTCAGCGCGTCGCAGCGCGCGCGCAGCGGGATCGTCATCGCGCCCAGGCCCGGGCCGATCTCGACCAGGCGCTCGCCCGGCTTCGGATCGATCGCGCGGATGATGCGGTCGATGACGTCGGTGGCCGTCAGGAAATGCTGGCCGAAGCGCTTGCGGGCGACGTGTGCCATCGCGGAGTCAGATCGGGGGGTCGCGGTATTCGATGAAGGCCTTGGCGCGCAGGTCGGCCACCCACTCGGCGTAGGCCGGGTCGAACTTCTGCTCCTTCAGCGCGTTGGTGGCCTGCTCGCGCAGCTGCTTGGGCTCGACCGTGGTCTCGCGGCGATCCAGCACCTGGATCAGGTGGACGCCGAAGCGCGAGCGCACGGGGCCGGACAGGCCGGCGATCGGCAGCTTGTCCATCGCCTCCTCGAACTCAGGCACGAACGAGCCCGGCGAGGCCCAGCCGAGGTCGCCGCCGGCCTGGGCGCTGCCGTCTTCCGAGTACTGGCGCGCGATCTCCTCGAAGGTCTTCGCGCCGCTGGCGATCTGCTGGCGGAAGTCGAGGATGCGGCGCCCGACGGCGTCGATGCCCAGCTGCGCCGACGGCCGGAGCACGATGTGGCGCACGCGGGTCTGCGTGACCGTCAGGCCCGACTCCTCGCCGCGCGAGACCACTTTCAGGACGTGGAAGCCGGCGCCGCTGCGCACGACGCCGGACGTGCCGCCGACCTTGACGTCCTTGATCGCGTCGACGAACAGGTCGGGGTACTTGTCGAGCGTGCGCGAGCCCATCTCGCCGCCCTTGGCCTTGTTGGCGTCCTCGGACATCTCGCGCGCCACCTGCTCGAACGGCTCGCCGTTGCGCACGCGCGCGAGCGCCGCCTCGGCGCGCGCCTTGCGCTCGGCCTCGACGACCGGCGTGGCCTTGTCGGGCACGGTGATCAGGATCTGCGCGATGTCGACCTGCGGCGCCGACGTGTGGCCGCCGCGCATCTTGGCGATGTAGTCGGCGATCTCGGTGTCGGTCACGCGAATGTGGTTGACGACCTCGCGCTCGCGGATGCGCTCGATAGTGATCTGGTCGCGGATGCCGGACTTGAACGTGTTGTAGTCGACGCCCTGCTGGCGCAGGCGGTCGCGCAGCTGCTCGATCGACATCTTGTTCGACGACGCGATGTTGCCGATGGCGCGGTCGACCTCGGCGTCGTCCACCTTGACGCCGTTGTCGCGCGCATAGGTGACGAGCACGCGCTCCTCGACCAGCGCGTCGAGCGCCTGCTTGCGCAGCTCGGCCGCGGTCGGCTGCGCGCCGCCGCGCTCGATGCTCTCCTGCTGCATCTTGGCGACGCGGAACTTCACCTCGTTGTCGGTGACCGACTCGCTGTTGACGACCGCGACGATGTAGTCGGCCGACTTGGCCAGCGGCTTGATGCGCGGCAGCGAGCCGAACTGGCGCACGCCCGAGGCGGCCACGGGCGAGACCAGCGCCGGCTTGTTGGCGTCGGGCTCCGGGGCCGCGGTGGCGGGCGTGGCGGGCTGGCCGGCGGCCGGCACGCGCTGGGCGAAGCCGGCGGAGGCGGCCAGGAGCGCGAAAAGCGCGGCGACCAGGGTCGGGGAGTTGAGCTTCAAGCGATCTCTCATGGTGAATTCGTGGTCACGGCCGCTGCGCCGGGATCGTTGCGCAGGGGCTGATAGCCGGGCACATTGTCCTTCAGGACCTTCAGCGATCCTGTTCCGAGCGTCGACAGGCCGTTGAGTTCCAGCTGCAGCACCAGGTGCGTCGTGCCTTCGTTGCGGCCGGTGGACGTGCGCTCGACCATGACGCGGCCGATCCAGCAGCCGGCGTCGTACTCGAAGCCGCCGATGGCGTAGGTGGCGCGGTGGTCGTCGACGCTGTAGTCGGCGCGGCCGACCGCATAGAGCGTGCCCCCGCAGCCGCTGGGACGCGGCGCGCGGCGGAACACCGGCCACTGGCCGCCGACTTCCCACTGCTTGCTGGAGTCGCGTGCGTAGCGGTACGTCAGGCTCATCGTCTTGAAAGGCCCGGGGTGATAGCGAGCGCTCACGACGGCACGCTGCGTCCAGCCCTCGTGCGAGGACGAGTCCTCTTCCACGATACCGTCGAAGCTCCAGTGCTCCATGGCCGAGGACGAACCGTACAGCAGCAGGTGCGACAGCTTGTGGCTGTCGACCGGGCCGTCGGTCGTGGTCTGCTGATCCTTGAACAGCAGCTTCTGCGCGATGCCCAGGCGCAGCAGCTCGCGCCCGTTGCCGGAGTCGTTGAAGCGCGTCGTCACCCCGGCGGTGAGCTGGTTCGAATCGTTGATGCGATCCTGGCCGGTGAACTGGTTCTCGCTGTAGATCGAGACCTCGTTGAAGTCCTTGGCCGCCGTGTCGTACAGCGGCAGCGTGCTCTGATCGTGGTACGGCGTCAGCACGTACAGGAAGCGCGGCTCCAGCGTCTGCACCAGGTCGCGGCCGAACAGCCGGGCCTGGCGCTCGAAGCTGAAGGCGCTGTCCGCGCTGAAGGTGGGGATCCAGCGCGTGGCGTCGATCCGGTTGCCGTTGGCGTCGGCGTCGGTGCGGTAGCTGACGCCGTGCAGGGTCAGGCGCGGCTCGAAGCGGCCCCAGTCGGACGAGAAGTTGCGCGAGACGCTGCCGATCAGGTGCGCGCGCACGCCGCCGACGCGCGAGTCGAGCGGCGCGTAGGAGTAGCCGCTGTTGGGGCG
>DASQCX010000550.1:0-5179 GCA_035634455.1 Burkholderiaceae bacterium | reverse complement strand
CGCGCGTGCCCGGTGGCGACCACAGCTTCCTCATCAACCCGTACGGCCTGATGTTCGACGAGATCACGGCGTCGTCGCTGGTGCTGATCGACCAGGAAGGCAACAAGCTGCGCGAGTCGCCGTTCCCGGTCAACCGCGCGGGCTTCGTGATCCACAGCGCGATCCACGCGGCGCGCGAGGACGCGCAGTGCGTGCTGCACACCCACACGCGCGCCGGCGTGGCCGTCAGCGCGCAGGCGGGCGGCGTGCTGCCGATCTCGCAGCAGTCGACCTTCGTGCTGGCCTCGCTGGCGTACCACGACTACGAGGGCGTCGCGCTGCACGACGCGGAGAAGCCGCGCCTGCAGGCCGACCTCGGCGACGCCAACTACCTGATGCTGCGCAACCACGGGCTGCTGACGGTCGGACGCTCGATCCCCGAGGCCTTCCTCGCGATGTACATGTTCGAAAGCACGTGCAACATCCAGCTCGCGGCGCAGGCCGGCGGCCCGCTGACGACCGTGCAGCCCGGGATCCTTGCCAGCGTCGCCGAAGCGATGCGCGTGCAGACCGGCAACCAGGGCGGCGCGTTCGTCTGGCCGGCGCTGCTGCGCAAGGTCGAGCGCATGGATCCGGGCTACCGCACCTGATACCCCCACCCGCACGGGCTGATCTGCCGTGCGGCACCCCGCCGCGAGCCGCGCGGTCCGTGCCATCCGTCGCACGCACGCGCCGGATCGGGGCGGACAAACCCGAGCCCCTCCTCTGCCCACGGGAAATCGACATGCGGACCGGCTATCCTGCCGCGCATCCTGAGGAGGAGTTGAAAAAATGAAATGCCATGCCTGCGGGCAGGACAACGCCGACAGCGCCTTGTTCTGCACCGCCTGCCGCCGTCCCCTGGTGGCCCCGGCCAAGCTGCCGACGCGCCTCGACCCCCTGCCGGCGACCGCGGCGCCAGCCATCGCCGCCGCGCCGCCCGCGGCGGACGACGCCGGCGGCCGCAACCGCTTCGCGCCGCCCAACGCCGGCAGCGCCGGCCGCATGGGCGACGATTCGCAGGTGCTCACCGACGAGGAGGCGCGCGCCGCCTTCATCGGCGACTCGAACACGCAGTACTACCTCGACCGCTTCGACCGCATCGCCCACGGCGAGGGCGGCGGCTGGCACTGGCCCGGGTTCCTCGTCACCTGGTACTGGCTGCTGTATCGCAAGATGTGGGTGCCGGCGCTGATCTACTTCTTCGCGCCCTACGTCGTCGGCATCGTGCTGGGCGGCGTCGCCGGCGCCGCGCCGACAGTCGGCGGCGTACTGTCCCTCGCCTGGCTCGCGGCCTGGCTGATCGGCCCCGGCGTGCTGGCCAACGGCTGGTACTACCGGCACTGCACGAACCGGATCCGCGATGTGCGCGCCCGCGGCGGCTCGAAGGAGCAGATGCTCGCCCGCCTGGAGGCCGCCGGCGGCACCAGCAACATCGCCGTGATCGTCCTCGCGATCTTCGGCATCGTCGCGGGCATCGGCATCCTGGCCGCGATCGCGCTGCCGGCCTACCAGACCTACACGGTCAAGGCCAAGGTGGCCGATGCCATCGTCGAAGGCTCGGCCGTCGCGCAGGTCGTCGGCCGCCAGTACGAGGCCACCGGCCAGTTCCCGACCGACATCGACCGCATCGCGCAGCAGGTGCCTCAGCAGTCGAAGTACGTGCGCGGCATCGAGCTGGACGGCCTGTCCGGCACCCTCACCGTCCACGTCGAGGCGACGCCGTCCATCGCGGGCGCCATCCAGCTCACGCCGAGTGCCGACGGCAACCGCCACGTGACGTGGGCGTGCTCGACGACCGACCTGCTGAAGTACGTGCCACGCAGCTGCCGCGGTTGATCTGGCGTCCCCGCGCGGGACGGGTGGCGGGCGCCGCCCGTGGCGCACGTCAGACCATCGGCACCCGCACCGCCCGCAGGAACTTGCCGGCGACGCGCATCACCGCCGTCGCGGCGGCCTCGCTCGCGTAGACGTCGGGCACGCACACGGCCATGCCGCGCGCGGTGAGCGTGCCGGGGTGGCGGATGCGGAAGAACGGCGCGGGCGGCTCGAAGGACTTCGGGAACGCGCGGATCAGCGCGATGTCGGTGCCCGGGCCGCGGTCGGCCACGCTGCCGGCGGGCAGTTCGCAGCTGGCGAGCACGTGCATCGCGAAGAACACGCCGTAGCCGGCGACCATCACGGGCAGGAACTCGAGCTCCAGGAAGTGCGACAGCTCGTCGCGCACGCCCTGCGACACGACGTGCACCGTCGGATGGAACAGCACCGCGGTGGGGCTCATCTCCGAGCGGTACAGCTCCAGCGACGGCGGCTGCCAGCGCCCGGCCAGCGGGGCCGTGGTGCGCAGCAGCGGCTCGTTCCACGCGGAGTGCCGGTCGTCGACCCACTCGGCGGCGGCGTCCGTGCCGTCGATGAAGACGGGCTTGATCTCGAAGACGGGCATGGCCCAGTGTAGGGCCGGCGCCGGCCCCGCAGTCGCCCAGGGACAACACCTGCGCGAGCCCCGATTTTCCTGGGTAGGATATGTCTCAAGAGACGGTCATTGCCGCGATGCCGTCCCGAGACACCCGAAAGGACACTGATGATCACCAAAGCCCTGTTGCTCCGCTACGAATCGCAGACCGACGAGGACACGATGGACACGTTCCTCGAGGACCTGAGCGCCCAGGTCTCGTGGGAAAAGACCACGCAGGCGTGGTTCGGCATCCGCTACATGCGCGGCGAGTTCGGCATGTACTCGTGCTTCGACGACGAGGCCGGCCGCGAGGCGCACCTGGCCGGCGAGGCCGTCAAGCAGGTGTTCGCCGCCGAGCAGAAGCTGATGACCGCGGCGCCGCGCGCCACCAAGATCGAGATCCTGGGCTGCAAGATGCCCAACGCGCTCGAGGGCGTCACCAAGGGCCTGGTGCTGCGCTTCAAGGCCAAGCCCGGCAAGGAGGCCGAAGTCGCGAAGATGATGCGCGACTGCGTGCCGCTGGTGGACAAGGAGGCCGGCACGCTGGCCTGGTTCGCGAACCGCTACGACGAGAGCCACTTCGGCACCTTCGCCGCGTTCGCCGACACCGGCGCCCGCTTCGCGCACCTGACCGGCCAGATCCCGCGCGCGCTCGGCATCACGGGCCTGTCGCTGCTGGGCGGCACGCCCGAGGTGCACATGGTCGACGTCATGGCCGGCACCGCGCGCCAGCGCGGCTGAAGTCCTCGCGCGGTCGCGCGTCACGCGCGAGGGCGCGCCTCGTGCGCGCGCGCGGCGCGAGGCGTCAGGCCGATGCGCCCGAGCCCGCCACCGTGCGGTCGATGAAGCGCGCCAGCTCGATGTCCTTCATCGTCAGGCCGCGCGCGTCGTGCGAGGTCAGCGTCACGTCGACCACGTTGTAGGAGTTCGACCAGTCCGGATGGTGGTTGCGCCGTTCGGCCGCGAGCGCGACGCGCGCCATGAACGCGAACGCCTCGTTGAAGTCGGCGAACTCGAGGTGGCGCGAGATGGCCGAGGCCGACGCGTCGAGCGACCAGCCCGGGAGCTGGGACAGCAATCCGGGCAACTGCGCGGGGTCGATCTTGGCGGTCATGCGGGGCCTTTCGGGGACTGCGGCGGCAGAAATGAGCACTCTAGAGCCTGGGGCCGGCCCTCGCCGCGTCGCGGGTTCTCGGCTCGCCAACGCGCGCTTCGCTCGCGACGAACTCAAGCCGGGCGGCGCGGACGCGGCGGCCGCTCCCAGGCACGCGCGATCGCCTGGCGCAGCGCGGCGCACTCGGCCCGCAGCGCCGTCTCGAAGCGCTCGACCAGCGGATTGCCCGGACGGTGCGCCGGCCGCACCGAGAACACGCGGAACGGGATGGTGAACGCCAGCGGCCGCACGGCGATGCCCGCGTCCGGCCCCGACAGCGCCAGCGCGGTGAGCGGGTTGACGATGGCGAGCCCGAGGCCGTGGCGCACCATCGCGCAGACGGCGACGGCGCTGTCCGTCTCCACAGCCAGCTGGCGATCGACGCCGGCCTCGGCGAACACCTTGTCGGCCCACTGCCGGTAGCGGTCGCGCGGATGGAAGCTGACGAAGGCCTGGCCGGCGAAGTCGGCGGGCGCCAGGCGCTTCTTGGCCAGCAGCGGATGCCCGGACGGCAGCACCGCGACCTCGTCGAGCTCCAGCAGCAGCGCCGGCTCGGCGCCGGCGAGCGACCCCGCGAGCGCGCCGTCGTGCTCGGTCACGCCCAGATCGTGCGCCTGCGCGGCCAGGCGCTCCTCCAGCAGCGGCGACTCGTACGGGTTGACCGACACGCTCACCCCCGGATGCGCCGCCTGGAAGCGCGCGCAGGCGCCCGGCAGCAGCGCGTGCGAGAACGCCGGCAGGCAGGCGAGCGACAGCTGGCCCTCGGTGAACTGGCGCAGCCGCAGCGCGGTGTCCGCCACGCGCTCCAGGCCGGCGTACGAGCGCTGCACCTCGTCGAACAGCGCGTAGGCCTGCGCGGTGGGCTGCAGGCGGCCGCGCACGCGCTCGAACAGCGCCAGGCGCAGCAGCGACTCCATGCGCGACAGCTCGCGGCTGATCGTCGGCTGCGAGGTGAACAGCGCCGCGGCCGCGCCGGTGACGCTGCCGGCGGTCATCACCGCGCGGAACACCTCGACGTGGCGATGGGTCAGGAGGGGTGCGGCGGACATCGCTCGACCATATCAAATATGAAACCATCAGGCAAACCAAAGCATTGGACGGATATGCCATCCGGGTGCACCATGCGCGCATGACGACGCTCCAGCACCCCGCCCCCGCCACGTTCACCGCCGAGCGCCTGCAGTCGCTGGCGCAGGCCCATGCCACGCCGCTGTGGGTCTACGACGCCGGCACCATCCGCGACCGCGTCGAGCGGCTGCGCATGTTCGACACCGTCCGCTTCGCGCAGAAGGCCTGCTCCAACACGCACGTGCTGCGGCTGCTGCGCGGCCTGGGCGTGCAGGTGGACGCGGTGTCGGCCGGCGAGATCGAGCGCGCGCTGCACGCCGGCTACGACGCCCGCGGCGAACACGCCGGCATCGTCTTCACCGCCGACGAGATCGACCGCGCGACGCTCGCGCTCGTCGCGCGCCACGGCATCCCCGTCAACGCCGGCTCGGTGGACATGCTCGATCAACTCGGCCGCCACCTCGGCGAGCGCGCCAACGGCCATC
>DASQCX010000549.1:0-2760 GCA_035634455.1 Burkholderiaceae bacterium | reverse complement strand
CGGCGGCGGCACGGCCTTGCGCGGGCGCAGCAGCGACCACGCCACGAACGCCAGCACCAGCCAGAGCAGGAGACGTCCGATCATGTCAGTTGCCCAGCCCGGTCGGCGCGCGCTGCAGCACGACCTCGAACACGAAGCGCGAGCCCACGTAGGCCAGCAGCATCAGCACGGCGCCGGCGTAGACCCAGCGCGTGGCCTGGCGGCCGCGCCAGCCGCGCGTGCGGCGGCCGACGATGAGCGCCGCGAAGGTGGCCCAGCTCGCGAGCGACAGCACGCTCTTGTGGTCGCCCCAGCGCCAGTGCGCCAGCGTGAACAGGCCGATGACGATGGCCAGCGTCAGCACCGCGAAGCCGGCCTCGACGAACAGGAAGGTGAGCCGCTCCAGCGACAGCAGCGGCAAGCCCAGCACGCCGTCGCCAGCCTTCTGACGCAGCTGGCGTTCGGCGTGGTCGAGCATCGCGGCGTGCACGACGGCCACGCCGAACAGCGCGTAGGCCGCGATGCCCAGCGTCCAGTGCAGCGGCGCGTAGGCCGAGTGCGGGACGATCACGACGTCGCCCGGGAACGCCAGCGCGAGCAGCACGCTGGCCGCGCCGAGAACGGCGAAGATGCGCCGCAGCCCGGAGATCGGCACCAGTCGCGTCTCGGTGAAGTGCACGGTGAGCACCAGCCATGCGGTCAGCGACAGCACCGGCGCGAAGCCCCAGCGGATACCCTGCCCCGCATCGGCCTCGCCGACGAAGGTACCCGCCACCCACAGGCCGTGCAGGATCAGCGCCACGACCTGCGCGCGCGCGCCCCAGGCGGGGCGTCCCAGCCCCGACAGCGCGTAGGCCGCCACGGCAGCCCACGCCAGCGCGTGGATGAGGTCAGACGATAGAATCATCCCCGCAGTTTACTAAGGCGCCGCGCACCCGACCTTGCGCGCGCCCACCCCCATGGCCTCCACCCTCACCGACCGCCTGTCGCGCCTCGTCAAGACGATGCGCGGCCAGGCCCGCATCACCGAATCGAACGTCCAGGACATGCTGCGCGAGGTGCGCATGGCCCTGCTCGAGGCCGACGTGGCGCTGCCCGTCGTGCGCGACTTCATCGCGCGGGTCAAGGACAAGGCGCTCGGCCAGGAGGTGGTGGCCTCGCTGACGCCGGGCCAGGTGCTCGTCAGCATCGTGCAGAAGGAACTCGCCGCCACGATGGGCGAGGGCATCGCCGACATCGACCTCGCCGTGCAACCGCCCGCCGTCATCCTGATGGCCGGCCTGCAGGGCGCCGGCAAGACGACCACCACCGCCAAGCTCGCCAAGTACCTGATCGAGAAGCGCAAGAAGAAGGTGCTGACGGTCTCGGGCGACGTCTACCGCCCCGCCGCCATCGAGCAGCTGAAGACGGTCACGAAGCAGGCCGGCGCGGAATGGTTCCCGTCCACGCCCGACCAGAAGCCGCACGACATCGCCGCCGCGGCCATCGACTACGCGAGAAAGCACTACTTCGACGTGCTGCTGGTCGATACCGCCGGCCGCCTGGCCATCGACGAGCTGCTGATGGCCGAGATCAAGGACCTGCACGCGCTGCTCAAGCCGGTCGAGACGCTGTTCGTCGTCGACGCGATGCAGGGCCAGGACGCGATCAACACCGCCAAGGCGTTCAAGGAAGCGCTGCCGCTGACGGGCATCGTGCTGACCAAGCTCGACGGCGACTCGCGCGGCGGCGCGGCGCTGTCGGTGCGCCAGGTCACCGGCGCACCGATCAAGTTCGCGGGCGTGTCCGAGAAGATCGACGGCCTCGAGGTGTTCGACGCCGACCGCCACGCCGGCCGCGTGCTGGGCATGGGCGACATCGTCGCGCTGGTCGAGGGCGTCACCAAGGGGCTGGACGTCGAGGCCGCGCAGAAGCTCGCCGAGAAGGTGCGCTCGGGCAACGACTTCGACCTCAACGACTTCCTGGCCCAGCTGAGCCAGATGAAGAAGATGGGCGGCCTGGCCGGCCTGATGGACAAGCTGCCCACCGAGATGACCGCCAAGGCCGGCCAGCCCGACATGGACAAGGCCGAGCGCGACATGCGCCGCATGGAGGGCATCATCAACTCGATGACGCCGCTGGAGCGCCGCAAGCCCGAGCTGCTCAAGGCCAAGCGCAAGTTCCGCGTCGCCAAGGGCGCCGGCGTGCAGGTGCAGGACGTCAACCGCCTGCTCAACCAGTACGAGCAGATGCGCGACATGATGAAGAAGATGCGCGGTGGCGGCCTGATGAAGATGATGAAGAAGATGGGCGCCATGAAGGGAATGATGGGCGGAAAGATGTGAGCCCCACGGTCGCTGGCGCTCCCTGCCCCCGAGGGGCCGGCCGCGAGCGGCCCGGCAGAGCCGGTTCCGCCGCTCCCTTGAACTTCTGATCCCGGAGTCGAGCGCCGGCGGCGGAGAGGTTGCCGTGCCACTCATTCCGCTTTCGCGCGCTTCGGTTCAATACCCGCGCCGCCGTCCCAGCGCCAGCACGATTCAGCTCGACGGACTAGGATCCCGGCTTCACTCGAACACTGTCGTTGGAGATCACCATGCTTCGTCGCCTGACCCCGCTGCTCGCCGCGGCGGCCCTCGCCCTTCTTGGCACTGCCGCCCACGCGGCGCTCAAGCCCGGCGACGCCGCGCCGCTGTTCACCACCGAGGCCGCCGTCGGCGGCAAGCAGATGCCGCTGGTGCTGGCGGACGCGCTCAAGAAGGGCCCGGTCGTGCTGTACTTCTTCCCGAAGTCGTTCACCAGCGG
>DASQCX010000548.1:0-5137 GCA_035634455.1 Burkholderiaceae bacterium | reverse complement strand
TCGACCTGTGCGGCCGACAGGCCCGTGTAGCTGAACATGCCGCGCTGCGTCAGGAAGTAGCTGAAGTCGCGGCCCGGCACCTTGGCCACGAGCACGTCGTGCAGCGTCTTGCGCATCGTCTTGATGCGGGTACGCATCGCGTTGACGTCGTTGACCCAGGACTCGCGCAGGGCCGGCGTGTCGAGCACCGTGGCGACGACGCTGCCGGCGTGGATGGACGGGCTCGAGTAGTTGCGGCGCACCGTCGCCTTGAGCTGGCCCAGCGCCAGCTGCGCTTCCTGCGCCGTGGGCGCGCACACGCTCAGGCCGCCGGCGCGCTCGCCGTACAGGCTCATGCTCTTGGAGAACGAGTTGGCGCAGAAGAACGGCAGGCCGGCGTCGGCCAGCGCGCGGATCGCGAACGCGTCCTCCTCGATGCCGTCGCCGTAGCCCTGGTAGGCCATGTCCAGGAACGGCAGCAGCTGACGCTGCTTCAGGACCGGGATCAGCGCCTGCCACTGCGCGGGCGTCAGGTCGACGCCAGTCGGGTTGTGGCAGCAGGCGTGCAGCAGCACGACGCTGCGCGCGGGCAGCTCGGACAGCGCGGCCAGCATCGCGTCGAACCTCAGGCCGCCGGTGGCCGCGTCGTAGTACGGGTAGGTGGACACCTTGACGCCGGCGCCCTCGAACATCGAGCGGTGGTTGTCCCAGGTCGGGTCGCTGACCCACACGCCGGAGTCGGGGAACCAGCGCTTGATGAAGTCGGCGCCGACCTTGAGCGCGCTGCTGGAGCCCACGGTCTGCAGCGTGACGACGCGGCCCTCGGCGACGGCGCGCGAGCCGGCGCCGAACAGCAGCGTCTGCACGCCGCGGCGCAAGTCGGCGTTGCCCTCGATGGGCAGGTAGGGCTTGGCGCCGCCCTTCTCCAGCAGCTGCGCCTCCGCCCGGCGCACGCAGTCGAGCACCGGGATGCGGCCTTCGTCGTCGAAGTAGATGCCGATCGACAGGTTGATCTTGTTGGCGCGCGGATCCTTCTGGAAATCCTCGTTCAACGACAGGATCGGGTCACCGGCGAACGGTTCAATGTGCTCGAACATGGCTATGGGCGCTTTTGGAGGGACGGCTTTCGATTATCGAGCACCTGCCCCGGGTCAGCCTTCGCAAAGCATCCAGCGGCCATGGGCATGCGACGTGGCCGCCAGTTGCCATGCGACACCGCCCTGGCCGTCGGGGCGGGCGACCGTCCATGACGTCGCGTTGGCCAGCTTGTCCGCGCTGGACTCGGGCCTGGCCGGCCACCAGGCGCGCGACAGCGCCGGGTCGTCGGCGCTGATCCAGGCGGCGCCGCGCGCGGCCACGTGCTGCAGCAGGCGGTCGGCGTAGCGGCGCCGCAGCGGCGCGTCGAAGTACGACAGCACCCAGCTGTCGAAGACGACCGGCATCGCGTCGGCCGGCATGCCGTCCAGCCACTCGTCGACCGCGGCGACGACGTCGGTGCAGGCGCGCAGCGGCCAGGCCTGCGTGCGCGCGATCGCCACGGCGGCGTCGAAGCGCGCGCGCCGTTCGCCGTCGTGCGGCCACAGGCAGGCGCGCAGCCAGCGCACCGCGGCGGGGTCGTCGACGGCGACCGGGTGCAGGTCGACGCCGGCGCGGGCGACGATCTCCGGCACGGCGTCGCGCGCGACGGCGCCCGCGCGCGTGCCCGCGAGCAGGCAGCACGCGATCTCGGGCGCGCGCGGGTCGCGATCGGGCGGCGTCGTGGCGACCGTCGCGCCGCTGGCGTCGTCGACGTAGCGGTAGCGCCAGCGGTCGACGCCCAGGTTCAGGCCGGCGCTGCAGCCGACGTCCAGCAGCGCGAGGCGGCGGCGCCCTGTCGCCTCCACCAGGCCTTGCAGGACCGGCCACAGGATCGCGGAGCGGCCGATCTCGTTGGTCTGCGTGGTCCGGGTGGCGATCGCCTGCGCGAGCGCGTCGCGATGGCGGTCGATGAAGCCGGCCAGGTGCATGTCGAGCGCGGCGTCGGGCGCGCGCGCCGGGCCGGCGCTGGCGTAGTAGCCGGCGAGCGCGGGACGCTCGCCCGCCTCCACCAGCGCGAGGACGCGATCCTGCAGGGCCGCCAGCCACAGCAGCGGCAGGCGCTGCGGCGCCGGCGCGTGGGCGAGCAGCGCGGCCCAGTCGGGGCGGCGCGCGGCGGCGGCGCACAGCGCCTGGTTCAGCGGATCGTCGCGCATTGGCTCGCCCGAGAAGAAGGCGAATCGCGCCTGCAGCGCGGCGATCACGGCGGGGTCTTGCTCGGGCGTCATGGTGCTCGGCGTGGGTGGCGATGCGCACAGCGTAGTCCCGCGCCGCATGGTGGATTGTCGGCTGTCCGACAATCCGCGGATGGCCTTCGACACCCGTGCGCTGTTCGACCTCAACTTCCCCGACATCGCCTGGAGCGACGCGCGGTGGGCCGCGGTCGAGTCGCGCCTGCGCACCCGCCGGCTGGCCGCATGCGCCACGCTGTTCGCGCAGGGCGACGCCACGCCCGCGCTGTTCGGCGTGCTGGCGGGCTGCGTCGAGACGCGCTTCTCGAACGCGCAGGGGCAGGTGTCGGTGGTGGAAAACGTCGAGGCCGGCCGCACCTTCGGGCTGGCGTCGTTCGTCACCGGGCTGCCGTCGACCTACGAGGCGTTGGCGCTGGAGACCACGCGACTGCTCGTGATCGGCCCCTCGGCCTACGCCTGGCTGATGGACGAGGTGCCCGGCTTCGCGCGCTCGCTCATGCGCGAGTTCGCACGCCGCTACGACGGCACGCTCAAGCTGCTGGAGGCCGCGCGCCATCGCGGCGCCGAGGAGCGGCTGTGCCTGGCGCTGCAACACCTGCGGCGCGAGGGCCGCGCCGCGCCGGTCGGGCCGGGCCCGTGGACGATGCAGCTGACGCAGTCGGAGCTGGCGACGCGGGCCAACGTGTCGCGCCAGACCGCCAACGAGTGGCTGGCGCAGTGGGCCGCGCGCGGCTGGATCGTCCGGCGCTACCGGGGGTTGGAGATCGCGCGCTGGCCGGTGTCGGGGACGGCTTAGACCGCGAGCGCGGACTCGATGTCGCCGCGCAGCTTGTCCGGCTCGTCGTTCGGCGCGAAGCGCTTGACGACGTGGCCGTCCTTGCCGACCAGGAACTTGGTGAAGTTCCACTTGATCGCCTCGGTGCCCAGCACGCCCGGCCTCTCGGACTTGAGCCACTTCCACAACGGATGGGCCTTGGCGCCGTTGACGTCCACCTTCTCCATCATCGGGAAGCTGACGCCGTAGTTGAGCTGGCAGAAGCTCTCGATCTCCGAGTTCGCGCCCGGATCCTGGTGGCCGAACTGGTTGCACGGGAAGCCGACGACGACCAGGCCGCGGTCCTTGTAGTCGGACGCCAGCTGCTCCAGGCCCGCGAACTGCGGCGTGAAGCCGCACTTGCTGGCGGTGTTGACGATCAGGAAGACCTTGCCGCGCTGCGAGCCGAAGTCGGCCGGCTGGCCCTGGATGGAGGTGGCGGAGAAGTCGTAAAGCGTCTTGGCGGACATGGGCGCTCCTGGAGATGAGGATGGTGATGGTAGATGGATGCGCGCCGCCGCGGCATCCGCGTGAACGCGAAACAACAGAGGCTTCAGCGCTTCTCGAGCACGCTGGCCAGCGTGGCGGCCAGGATCAGCGCGCCGCCGGCCAGCACGCTCGCGTGCAGCGTGGCGCCGCCCCACCAGACCGAGGTCAGCGCGGCGAACAGCACCTCGCAGGGCATCACCACCGCGGTGGCGGCCGCGGACAGCCGCGCCGCGCCGTACTGCAGGCACAGGTTGGAGGCCATGAACACGAGCGCCAGGCCGAGCGCCGGCAGCACCCAGTGCACGGTCGCGACTGGCCACTGCACGCCCGCGGCGCCGGCGGCCGACAGCGCCGTCGCGGTCGCGCCGGCCACGATCGTCCCGCCCAGGAACATCGCCAGCGCCCGCCCTTCCTCGGGCTGCGCCGACTCGCGCTTGAGCATCACGTTGTTCAGCGCGAACGCGAAGCCGCCCAGCAGCGCCAGCACGTCGGGCAGCAGGCCCGCGCGCGGCGCGCCGCCGCCTTCGGCGACCCCGCCCTGCGACAGCACCAGCCCCGCGCCGGCCAGCGCCATCGCCACGCGCACCAGGGCGCTCGTCGTCAGCCGCTCCTGGAGGATGACGCGCGCCAGCAGCAGCGACCACAGCGGCATCAGGTAGAACAGCAGCACCACGCGCACGACGTCGCCGATGCTCACCGACCAGTTGAAGGTGGCGTTGGTCGCGCCCGAGCCCAGGAAGATCAGCCACAGCGCCGGATGGCCGACGAACTGCCGCAGCGCCGCCGGCCGCCAGGCCAGGATGGCGAGCGCCGACAGCACGTAGATGATGGTCGTCGCCCACAGCGGATGCAGCCCCATCGCCTGCAGCTGGCGGAACGGCCACCACGACACGCCCCACGTGAAGGCGTTGACCAGCAGGGCGAGCACCGGCCCCGCGGTGCGGGGCCGCGGGTGAAGCGCGGTCATCGGCTCAGTGACTGTCGCTGCGGGCGATCGCGAGCAGGCCTTCGACCTCCGCGCGATGCTCGACGAGGTTGCGCCGGTGCCAGCGCCAGATCAGCCAGCTGGTGCAGGTGACGAAGATGCCGAAGATCGCGATCGAGCCGAACACCGACAGGCCGCCGCGCGTCAGCGCCGAATAGAACGCGCCCAGGCCGAGGATGGCGGCCTGCTCGTTGAAGTTCTGCACGGCGATCGAACGCCCCGAGCCCATCAGGTTGTGGCCGCGGTGCTGCAGCAGCGCGTTCATCGGCACGACCATGAAGCCGCCGATGGCGCCCAGCACGATCAGGAACGGCCCGGCCACCCAGACGCTGTGCATGCCGTTGATCGCGATCACCGAGATGCCCAGCGCCGCGCCCAGCATGATGACCCGGGTCGCGTGCACCAGGCGCACGGTCACCGACGCGATGACCGCGCCGGCCGCCGTGCCCAGCCCCACCAGCAGCAGCAGCAGCGTCGCGTGCGGCGTGTCGAAGCCCAGCGCCACGCCGGCCCAGGCGAGCACGAGGTAGCGCAGGTTGCCCGAGACGCCCCAGAACAGCGTCGTCGTGGCCAGCGAGATCTGGCCCAGCTTGTCGTCCCACA
>DASQCX010000547.1:0-5101 GCA_035634455.1 Burkholderiaceae bacterium | reverse complement strand
CCGCGACCTCGTCATCGGGATCGTGCGCGCCCGCTTCAACGACGCCATCACCTCGCGCATGGCCGAGATCTGCCAGGCCGAGCTGCTGGCGCTCGGCGTGGCGGCCAAGCACGTGACCATCGTCACCGTGCCCGGCGCGCTCGAGGTGCCGATCGCGCTGAAGGCGATGGCCGACCAGGACGACTACGACGCGCTCGTGGCCATCGGCTGCGTGATCCGCGGCGAGACCTACCACTTCGAGCTGGTGGCCAACGAGAGCGGCGCGGGCGTCACGCGCGTGTCGCTGGACCACCAGGTGCCGATCGCCAACGCGATCCTCACCGTCGAGAACGAGGCCCAGGCGCTGGCCCGCGTCGAGGACAAGGCGCGCGACGCCGCGCGCGTGGCCGTCGAGATGGCCAATCTGATGGACGACCTGCTATGAGTGCTTCCCCCGACAAAATGGGAAAACCCGTTGAAAAGGCCGAGAAGCCGGCCAAGCCCAAGTCGGCGCGCCGCCGTTCGCGCGAGATCGCGCTGCAGGGCCTGTACGAGTGGCTGGTCTCCGGCACCGACGCCGGCGTGATCGACGCCCACATGCGCGAGCAGGAAGGCTTCGACAAGGCCGACCGCGCGCACTTCGACGCGCTGCTGCACGGCTGCATCGCCGAGGCGTCCGACCTCGACGGCGTGCTGGGCAAGTTCGTCGACCGCAAGACGACCGAGCTGTCGCCGGTCGAGCACGGGGTGCTGATGATCGGCGCGTACGAGCTCAAGCACTGCATCGACATCCCGTACAAGGTCGCGATCAACGAGGCCGTGGAACTCGCCAAGAGCTTCGGCGGCACGGACGGGCACAAGTACGTCAACGGCGTCCTCGACAAGGCCGCGGCCGACCTGCGGCCGGCCGAGGTGCAGGCCGCCAGCAAGGGCCACAAGGGCCGCTGACCCGCCCCCGCGCGCCATGAAGCTCGCCGGCCGTCTCGCCCGCATCGACCCGTTCTACGTGATGGAGTGCGCCAAGGTGGCGCAGGAGATCGCGCGCTCGCCCGCCTGCGATCCCGCGCAGGGCGGCGAACCGATGATCTACCTGAACATCGGCGAGCCGGACTTCACCGCGCCGGCGCCGGTCATCGCGGCGGCCGAGGCCGCGCTGCGCGCCGGCCGCACGCAGTACACCGACGCCGTCGGCCTGCCCGCGCTGCGCGAGCGCATCAGCCGCTGGTACGCGCAGCGCTGGGGCGTGGACGTGCCGGCGCGGCGCATCGTCGTCACCGCGGGCGCGTCGGCCGGGCTGCAGCTGGTCTGCCAAGCGCTGTTCGAGGCCGGCGACGAGGTGCTGATGCCCGACCCGAGCTATCCGTGCAACCGCCATTTCGTGGCCGCCACCGGCGCCACGGCGCGGTTGGTGCCGACGACGCCGGCCTCGCGCTTCCAGCTCGACGCCGCCGCGGTGAGCGCCCACTGGCAGCCGCAGACGCGCGGCGTGCTGCTGGCGACGCCGTCGAACCCGACCGGCACCTCGATCGCGCCGGACGAACTGGCGCGCATCGTCGACGTCGTGCGCGCGCGCGGCGGCGTCGCGATCGTCGACGAGATCTACCAGGGCCTGAGCTACGACCCGGCGTTCGAGCGCTGCGCGCTGGCGCTCGGCGACGACATCGTCTCGGTCAACAGCTTCTCGAAGTACTTCAGCATGACCGGCTGGCGCCTGGGCTGGCTGGTGCTGCCCGAGGCGCTGGTCGAGCCGGTGGAACGCCTGGCGCAGAACCTCTACATCTGCGCCAGCTCGGTCGCCCAGCATGCCGCCGTCGCCGCGTTCGACGCCGAGAGCCTGGCCGAGTGCGAGATTCGCCGGAACGCCTTCCGCGAACGGCGCGATTTCATCGTCCCGGCGCTGCAGAAACTGGGGCTGGACGTGCCGGTGGTTCCCGACGGCGCCTTTTATGTCTGGGCCGATTGCCGCCGTTTCGCGGGCGACAGCTGGGATTTCGCGATGCAGTTGATGCGCAGCGCCCACGTCGCCCTGACGCCGGGCAAGGACTTCGGCCCTGCGCATGCGAGCACATACTTCAGGTTATCGTTCGCGACGGCGTTGCCGCAGCTGCAGGAAACCGTGCGTCGGCTGGAACGCGAACTCGACCGCCGATCCTTTCAACCCTGCCGGCGAGCGTGACGCATTCGCCGGACCGTTGCGATTTGTGCCATCGTCGGGGGTATCTCCCCCTTATTCTGCCTTTTTCGCCCGCCCCATCGGTTAACTTCCGCCCATGCGATGGAATCCCTTCCGGCGCGCTGACCCGGCAGCCGCCTCCGACTCCAATTTCGAGACGACGGTCGTCGACGACGCCACCGCCGCTGCCCGCCCGTCGCAGGACGGCGCGGCCGAGAGCGTCGGCGAAACCACCGTCGCCCCCCCGCCGCCGGTGCTGGCCGGCATCGGCCCGGGCATGGAGGGGGAGAGCATCGGCCACGTGGGCCGCTACGCGCTGAAGACCGTCCTCGGCAAGGGCGGCCTGGGCACCGTCTACGCCGCCTGGGATCCGCTGCTGT
Organism: Burkholderiaceae bacterium; assembly: GCA_035634455.1. Classification (GTDB taxonomy): domain Bacteria; phylum Pseudomonadota; class Gammaproteobacteria; order Burkholderiales; family Burkholderiaceae_C; genus Scleromatobacter. Next base: position 2,569 of record DASQCX010000547.1, on the reverse strand, counting down.
CGCGCACCGTCGCGCTCAAGACCCTCCACATCGACGCCGACCCGGCTGCGCGCGAGTCGCTCGACGCGATGTTCCTGAACGAGGCGCGCGCCGCCGCCGGCCTCTCGCATCCCCACATCGTCACCGTGTTCGACGCCGGCCCGTCCGAGACCGGCGTCTACATCGCCATGGAGCGGCTGCAGGGCCAGGACCTGCGCCACCTGCTGCTGCAGGGCGTGCGCCCGGGCCCGATCGAGGCGGCCCAGGTGGTGCGCCGCGTCGCCGACGCGCTGGCCTACGCGCACCGCAAGGGCGTCGTGCACTGCGACGTCAAGCCCGCCAACATCTTCATGACCGGCCGCATGCACCCGAAGGTGCTGGACTTCGGCATCGCGCGCGTCGCCCACCGCGACGCACCGGCGCTCGAAGGCGTCATCGCCGGATCGCCCTACTACCTCGCGCCGGAGCAGATCGACGGCCGCTCGGTGGATCGCCGCAGCGACGTCTACTCGTTGGGCGTCGTGCTGTACGAGCTGCTGGTCGGCAAGAAGCCGTTCGAGGGCAAGTCGCTGCCGGAGATCACCGCCGCCGTGAAGGCCGGCGACGCCGTCCCCGCGCACCGGGTGTCGCCCAAGATCCCGCTGGGGCTGTCGGTGATCGCCAGCCGCGCGATGGCCGCCGACCCCGACCAGCGCTACCCGTCGGCGCGCCACCTGTCGATGGAACTGCGCCACTGGGTCGATTCCGCCGAGGCGCGCGCGCTGAAGGACGAGGCGCGGGGCATCGCCAGCCAGGCGCCGGCGAGGAACCCGTGGCTGCGCATCGGCCTGCCGCTGCTCGGCTTCGCCACCGTCGTCGGCGTCCTCGGCTGGCTCAAGTTCGGCACCTCGCCGTCCGAGCTCGCCACCGCGACGCCACCCGCGGCCAGCGCCGCGGCGCCGCTGCAGGTCGCGGCCGTCGCGCCGCCGGCCGTCACGATCGCGCCCGCCGCGGCCGCCGCGGAGGAAGTCGCGGCGCGGGCGTCGGCCACCGCCGCGCCGGCGGCCAGCACCGCGACCGCCGGCGCGGCCGGCAGCGCGCCGGCGGCCACGACGACGGCCGCTGCGGCCGACGCCGCGGCCTCCCGGCCCGCCGCCGTCAGCAAGGCCGAGGCCGCGCGCCGACGCAAGGCGATGGCCGCCGCCGGCGTCACCGATGGCGCGCCCCGCGCCGCGGCGCAGGCGGAAGGCGTCGTGCAGCTGGCCGTCAGCCCGTGGGGCCAGGTCGAGGTCGACGGCAAGCCCATGGGCACGTCGCCGCCGCTGTCGCGCCTGACCTTGAGCGCCGGCACCCACACCGTCACGGTGCGCAACACGGATTTCCCGGACTACGTGCAGACGGTTACCGTCGATGGCGAGAATCCGGTTACGCTGCGCCACCACTTCGGTCCCTGACCGCCCGTCCGCGCCGCCCATGCCGATCCAGTCCCTCGCCGTCCGCTCGATCCAGGCGTTCGCCGTCCTGGCCGCCGTCGCCGCGCTCGCCGCGTGCGAGACCCCGCAGGCCCAGTCGCCCGTGGGCCTGACCGACCTCGCCGAGCGTCCGGCCGAGCGCGCGCTGATGGGCGCGATGCGCGCCTACGACGACGCCGACTACCCGGCCGTCGAGCGCCAGGCCAACGAGGCGATGAAGCTGGGCCTGCGCAGCCCGCGCGACGTCGCCACGGCGCACAAGCTGCGCGCGTTCGTCTACTGCACCAGCAACCGGCTCGCCGCCTGCGAGGCCGAGTTCCGCGCCGCGCGCACGGCCGATCCGGCCTTCGCGCTGAGCCGCGCCGAGGCCGGGCATCCCGTCTGGGGCCCGGTCTACCTGAAGTCCCGGCAATAAAAGGCTGCGAGAGCGTCGCAGGCCGGAACTCGGCCACGGCGACGCGATCAGACTCGCGGCATCTCCCGAGCAACCTGCCCACCTCGGCGCGCTATTTGCTCTACGGTGCGCGCCGCACGCGCGACGGGAGGGTCGCGCGGTGGCTTATCATCCCGTCGCGCAATGAATTCCCCCGAGTCCCACGCCCCGGCCGCCCATTTCCATCACCCCGTGCGGGTGTACTGGGAAGACACCGACGCCGGCGGCATCGTGTTCTACGCCAACTACCTGAAGTTCTTCGAGCGCGCCCGCACCGAGTGGCTGCGCGCGCTGGGGCACAGCCAGCAGGAGATGGTGGACACGACCGGCTGCATGTTCGTCGTGCAGGACACGCACGTGCGCTACCTGCGGCCGGCGCGGCTGGACGACATGCTCGTCGTCACGGTCCACGTCACCGAGCGCGGCAAGGCCAGCCTGCGCATCGCGCAGCAGGCCTGGTGCGGCGAGCGGCTGCTGGCCGAGGGCGAGATCCGCATCGGCTGCGTCGAACGCGCCACCCTGAAACCCCACCGCATCCCCAGCCCCATCTCCGAGGCGATCCAATGAACCAGGATCTGAACATCGTCCAACTCGTTCTCCACGCCAGCACGGTCGTGCAGATCGTCATCGCCGGCCTGCTGATCATGTCGCTCGTCAGCTGGGCCCTGATCTTCTCGAAACTGTTCTCAATCGGCCGCATCAAGCG
>DASQCX010000546.1:0-2321 GCA_035634455.1 Burkholderiaceae bacterium | reverse complement strand
CCCAGCCGCCGCTCTACAAGGTCAAGCAGGGCAAGCACGAGCAGTACCTCAAGGACGGCGACGAGCTGAGCGCCTTCCTGCTCAAGGTCGCGCTCGACGGCGCCGCCATCGAGCCCGGCGAAGGCCGTCCCGCCATCACCGGCAGCACGCTGGAAGACCTGGCGCGCAAGTACCTGCTGGCCACCAGCGTGATGGATCGGCTGTCCAACTGGATGGACGTCGAGGCGCTGCGCACCATCGCCGACGGCCTGACGCTGAACCTCGACGACGCCACTCAGGCCGAAGCCAGCGCCGTCGCGCTCGCCGGCGCGCTGCACGGCGCGCAGGTCAGCGCGCAGTTCGATGAGCGCACCGACAAGCACGTCCTGCGCATCGAGCGCCAACACCACGGCAACACCAAGGCCAGCGTCATCACGCAGGAGTTCGTGCACGGCGCCGACTACGAGGCGCTGAGCACCGCCGGCGTCACGTTCAAGGGCCTGCTGAGCGCCGACGCCGTCGTCAAGCGCGGCGAAGGCGAACGCCAGAAGGAAAGCAAGGTCGCCGACTTCCGCGCCGCGATGGCCTGGCTGATGTCACAAGCCGAAAGCTCCGTCGGCCGCCAGCGCTACAAGGGTCTCGGCGAGATGAACCCCGAGCAGCTCTGGGAAACCACGATGGACCCGAACGTCCGCCGCCTGCTGAAGGTGGAGATCGAGGATGCGATCGAGGCGGATCATGTGTTCACGATGCTGATGGGCGATGAGGTGGAGCCGAGGCGCAACTTCATCGAGTTGAACGCGCTGCGTGCGGCCAATATCGACGTCTGAACCCGGCTACTTGCCCCCGAAGAAGTAGGCCAGCACCACGACGACGACCAACCCCACGATCTTCCATTTCGTGGGCAGCGAATAGATGGCACCTCGAATGAGCGTGCGTTCGGTCTCGTCGACCACTTGTTTTTCGTTCAGCATGCAATGTCCTGCGTGTTCATCCCGGTCGAGGATACACGCGACGAAGGGGATGTCGGCCCGGCCTCTCGCGAGGACGTTGCCGCTCAGGCGCGCGAGGCCTCGACGAACGCCCGCATGAACCGCGCGACGTCCAGCCCGTCATGCGGCAGCGACAGCTCGGCCTTCGCCGTCGCATAGCGCGCGGCGCCGACGGCCTCCTTGCGCTTCTCGAGCAGGTACGAGCTGTACGCCTCGACGAACTCCGGATGCGGCTGCACGCAGAAGACGTGGTCGTCGACGGAGTACGCGGCGACGGGGCAGAAGTCGCTGCGCGCCTGCAGCGTGGCGCCGGCGGGCAGCGTCAGCACCTGGTCCTGGTGCGAGGCGAGCAGGTTGATCGGGGCGTCGGCGGACGCGGCCTTGAGCGGCGCCGGCCCGACCCAGTCGTAGGCCATGCGGCCCATGCCCCAGCCGTTGGGCGCGCGGCCGACCTGGGCGCCCAGGCAGTGGGCGATGAGCTGGTGGCCGAAGCAGATGCCCAGCAGCTTCTTGCGCTGCTCCAGCAGGCCGGTGACGCGCTCGCGCAGCGTCCTGACCCACGGCTCGTCGGAGAACGAATCGGCCTTGCTGCCGGTCAGCAGCACGACGTCGTAGTCGTCGAAGGAACCGGGGTAGCGGCCCCGCGTGGTGTCGAAGCGTTCGAACTGCCAGGGCACGCCCGCGGCGGCGAACATCTTCTCGGTCATGACGCCGTAGCTGACGTAGGTGTCGGCGACGGCGGGGTCGAGGTGGTCGTTGTCGAGGATGCAGACCTTCACGGTCGTTGCGGGGGATGCGGAACTCATGGACGAGATGGTAAGCGGGGTTCAAAGGCCCGACAGGGCGCGCTTGATCGGCGCGCCGGGGTTGCGCCGCAGCCAGGCGCGCTGCACCGGGTCGATCAGCATCCAGCCACGGCCGTCGATGCGGCGCTCCAGGATGCCCTTGGCGCCGAGCGCCTCGAGCGCGCGGCTGATGCTGGAGGGCTGCACCTTGGCGCCCAGCTGCTGCGCGGCCCAGGCGATGCTGTCGGCGGAGGTCGGGGCGCGATCCTCGAACACGAGGCGCAGCGCTGCCTGCTGCAGGCCGGTGAGGCCGCGCCACGCCGCCGACCACTTGTTGGGCGACTGCTGGCTGAGCATCTCGGCCAGCGCATCGGCGAGGCTCCACTTCGGGTTGGCCATCACCAGGCTCACGGCATGCAGGAAGGGCTCGGGCTGGGTGCCGAGTTCCTGGAACGCGTCGTAGGCGAGCGCCTGGTTGAGGTCGCGCCGCGTCGCCTCGCGGAACTTCTTCGCGACGAAGCCGATGAAGTCGGGGCCCAGCGGCTCGTAGCCCTCGGTCTTCGCG
>DASQCX010000545.1:0-3439 GCA_035634455.1 Burkholderiaceae bacterium | reverse complement strand
CCGTCATCTGGCCCGGGCTGGCCCAGGCGGCCTCGACCATCGGGAAGCCGTCCGGCGTCTCGCGCCCGAACGGCGGCTCGCCGAGCGCCCGCAGCGCGCCCAGCAGCGGGCCGGCGTTGACGACGACGTCGCCGTCGTACGCGAGGCGCGTGGCCGACAGCACGTACTCCCACGGATCCTTGAAATGCTGGCCCAGCGACGCGTCGTACTCGGGCGAGGTCAGCAGCGTCCTGGTCACCTGCGCGATGTCGCCGTCGGTGGCCAGCCAGCGCTGCGCCATGCGCTCGACCAGCGCCGGCGGCGGCGCGTCGCCGACGAAGTACTGCGCGAGCTGCGCGCTCACGTGGCGCGCGGTGGCGGGATTGCGCGCGAGGCGGTCGAGGATCTGGCGGATCTCGGGCAGGCCGGCCGGCGTGATCGCCTGGCCCAGCACGAGCTTGGGCTTCTGGTCGTGCCGGTTCGGGTTGAATTCCAGCGCGCCGGCGTGCACGTACTGCGCCTGCAGCTGCGGCCGGACCTTGGCGTCGTCCTTGTCGACGCGCACGCCCAGGCCGGTGAGCACGCGCGCCATCTCCTGCACGTCGGCCTGGGTGTAGCCGCCGTCCACGCCCAGCGTGTGCAGCTCCATCAGCTCGCGGGCGTAGTTCTCGTTGATCTGGCCGGCGGCGTTGCGCTCGTTGTCGAGGTAGCGCAGCATCGCCGGGTGCGTGGCGGAGGCTTCCAGCAGGTCGCGGAACTTGCCCAGTGCACGGGCGCGCAGCGTCGCTTCGTAGTCGCCCGTGAACAGGCGCAGGTCGGCCTTGTTCTGCGAGATGCTGAAGTGGTTCAGCCAGAACCACGCCAGGCGTTCCTGCACCTGGTTGGGCGAGTTCACGGCCAGCAGCAGCCAGCGCTGCGCGGCCTCGTCGGCCTGCGTGTTCAGGCCCTTCTGGTAGGCCTGCTGCGCGGCCTTCTTCTGCTCGTCGTCGGCGATGGCGTCGGCCGACTTCCTGACGGCGGCCTCCTCGCGCAGCCGCGCGACCAGCGGCTCGCGCGTGATCTCCATCTGCGCGATGCGATCGGCGACGGCCGCGGGCGGCGTCCACGGCTTCGGATGCACCTGCTCGTCGACCCAGCGTGCCCAGCCGGCGCGGCCCACCTGCTGCAGCAGCGTCGCATCGACGCCGAAGCTGGCGCGGTCCGCGCGCCGGGCGTCGAGCGTGCTGACGCGCATGGCGTCGGCCTCCTGGTGCTCGTCGGGCAGCGCGATCACCGGCGCGGGGCCGAGCGCAGGCGGAGGCGGCGCGGACGGCGTGCCGCAGCCCGCGAGCACGGCCGCCGCGAGCGCGCAGGCGGCCGCGCGCGCGAACGCGGAGGTGCGTGCTCGCACGCGCGGGGCGGGACAAGGGGTTGTCATGCGAAGGCCGGGTTTCCTCTTCGTCAACGGCCGACGCGCCGCCGCGGTTGATCGAGGGCGGGGTCGTGGCAGGGTAAAGCTGTGTATCGCAGAATCGCTTGCACGACCCTGAACCCGACCGCGAACCTGAAACGGGAATGCCATGTCCGCCAAAGCCGAGGAACTCCGCGCCAAGCTCATCCGCAACTTCGACGAGGTGCCGCTCACGCGCGACGCCCGCGAGCCGCTGTACGACGGCGTCGGCGCGCGCCTGGCGCGCGGCACCGCCGCGCTGAAGCTGGGCGCCAGCATCGACATCCTGCAGCCCGGCAAGCGCGGCTGCCCCTACCACCTGCACCACGCGCAGGAGGAGATGTTCATCGTGCTCGAGGGCCACGGCACGATGCGCATCGCCGGCGAGATGCTGGCCGTCAAGGCCGGCGACATCGTCTTCGTCCCGCCCGGGCCGGACTATCCGCACCAGATGATCAACACCTCGGACGCGCCGCTGAAGTACCTGTCGATCTCGACCAAGGACACGCCCGAGGTCGTCGAGTACCCCGATTCCAACAAGGTGCTGGCCAGCGCCCGCGTGGCGGGCAGCGACTTCGGCTTCGCGCGCATGAACCGGCTCGACACCGACCTCGACTACTGGGACGGCGAGCCCTGAGCCCGCACAGGGCGTTTCCGCGGGAAATCACCGGATCCGCGCCCGGCGGCGAAAGGGCCGCCCCGGCATAATCGAGGCTCACCTTCCGCGACCGATCGTGCGCGCCCCGACGGCGCCGCCGCCCGGCCGCGGATCCATCCAAGCCGCCACCCGGCGGCCGGCCACGGGGGAGCCGTCCCCCACCCTTTCCTGGAGCACGCACATGGCGTCAGTCAACAAAGTCATCCTCATCGGCAACTGCGGGCGCGACCCGGAAGTTCGCTACACGCCCAGCGGCACCGCCATCTGCAACATCTCGGTGGCCACGTCCAGCCGGCGCAAGGACAAGGCCAGCGGCGAGAGCATCGAGGACACGCAGTGGCATCGCGTCACGTTCTATGACCGCCTGGCCGAGATCGCCGGCGAGTACCTGAAGAAGGGCAAGCCCGTCTACATCGAGGGCCGCCTGAAGTACGGCAAGTACACCGACAAGGACGGCATCGAGCGCAACACCGTCGACATCGTCGCCGAGCAGATGCAGATGCTCGGGGGCCGCGACGCCGGCGGCGAGGAGAGTGGCGGCGGCAGCGGCGGCCGCTACCTGGCCCCGCGCGACGGCGTGGACGGCAACGAGGATCGCAACATGTCGCGCCCGGCCGCGCGCCCCGCCCCGGCCCCGCGTCCGGCGCCCAAGGCGTCGACGGGGTTCGACGACATGGACGACGACATTCCGTTCTGAGTCGTCTTTCGACGCGGATCGCACCAGGGCCTCGGCGTCAGCCGCAGGCCCTTTTTCGTGGGCGGGGCGGCCTTTCATGCCGCGCCCGCCGCCGGCCGGCTCAGCGCTTGTTCGAGCGGTCGACCCCGAAGCGGAACACGAGCGCGGCGTCGACCACCGGCGCATCCAGCCCGCCGCTGCCGCGCACGGACTTGATCTTGCCGCCGGCCACGCGCAGCGACAGCGAGTCGGTGATGGCGAGATCGACGTAGGCCCGGCCCTGCACGACGGCGCCGCCGCCGGTGGCGACGCCGCCGCCGCCGGCCGCGCCGGCCAGCGCCTCGGCGCCCAGGCGCAGCCGCTGCGTCACCGGCAGCTGCGCACCGACGCCGAACAGGCCTTCCGAGTAGGCGCCCGCGCCGCCCGCGAACGCGCTGTGCGCCTGGCCGGTGACGTAGACGTTGCTCGTGACGAAGCGGTTGACCTGCAGCACGACGGCGTCGAGCGACTCGGTGGTACCGGTCTTGCGCGCCGCGCGGTAGCGTTCGACGCCGGTGCCGAACTCCATGCGCGTGGGCGTGCCGGGCGTCGTCAGGCTCCAGCTGTCGAGGTCGCCCTGCGGCACGTCCAGCGCCCAGTTGAGCGAGACGGCGGCCGTCTCCGCCTTGTAGTGGGCGTGGCGGGGCGCATCCACGAC
>DASQCX010000544.1:0-1813 GCA_035634455.1 Burkholderiaceae bacterium | reverse complement strand
AAGCCGGGCATCGCGAGGTTGCCGGCGATGTCGTGCAGGCGCGGCGCGGCGGCCTCCATCTCGGCGCATTCGGCGTGGCTGCGGCCGTCGTTCCAGAGGATGGCGGGGCGCAGCACTTCGTCCTGCGCGCCGAGCAGCACGGCGCCGTGCATCTGGCCCGACAGCCCGATCGCGCGCACGCCGGCCCACGCCGCGGGATGGCTCGCGCGCAGCGTGCCCGCCGCGGCCAGCAGCGCCCGCCACCAGTCGCCCGGCAGTTGCTCGGCCCAGTGCGGGTGCGGGCGCGACACCTTCAACGGCGCGCCCGCGCCGGCCACGAGCGCGCCGTCCGCGTCGACCAGCGCCAGCTTGAGCTCCGAGGTGCCGAGGTCGATGCCCAGCGTCGTCGCGGCGGCGGTCATGAGCCGGCCTCGGCCGTCGCCCTGCGGTGCTGCTGCGCGACGCGCGTCACCGGCTTGCCGCCGATGATCATGCCCAGCACCTCGTCCTCGGTGAGGTCGGCCGTGCGATAGGTGCCGACGACGCGGCCGTTCTTCATCACGCACAGGCGGTCGGACAGCGCGAAGACGTCGGGCATGTCGTGCGAGATCAGGAACACGCCGACGCCGCGCGCCTTCAGGCGGCGCACGAGGTCGTGCACCATGCGCGTCTCCTCGGGGCCGAGCGCGGCGCACGGCTCGTCCATCACCAGCGCGCGCGCCTTGAAATGCAGGGCGCGCGAGATCGCGACCACCTGGCGCTGGCCGCCCGACAGCGAGCGCACCGGCACGCGGATGTTGCGGAAGTTCGGGTTCAGCTGCGCGAACACCTCGCGCGCCGCGGCCTCCATCGCGTAGTCGTCCATCGTGTTCCAGCGCGTCATCAGCTCGCGGCCGAGGAACAGGTTGGCGACGGCGTCGAGGTTGTCGGCCAGCGCGAGCGTCTGATGGATCGTCTCGATGCCGAGCGCTTGCGAGTCGGCCGGGTTGGCGATGTGCGCGAGCGCGCCGGCGACGCGAATCTCGCCGCGGTCGATCGGGTAGGCGCCGGCCAGCATCTTCATCAGCGTGGACTTGCCCGCGCCGTTGTGGCCCAGCACGGCGACGACCTCGCCGGCGTCGAGCGCGAGGTTCACGTCGCTGACGGCGTGCACGCCGCCGAAGGCCTTGTGCAGGCCCGCGAATTCGACCAGCGGTGCGTCGTTCATGCGAGCCGCTCCCCGGTCCAGCGGCGATACAGCACGTCGAACGCCACCGCCACGATCAGCACCTGGCCGATGATGATCATGCGCTGGCCGATGCCCACGTCCATCAGCAGCAGGCCGCTGTCGAGGAACTGGATGATCAGCGCGCCCAGCACCGAGCCAAGCACCGTGCCGCTGCCGCCCGACAGGCTCACCCCGCCGATCACCGCCGCGGCGATCACGTACAGCTCCATGCCGGTGCCCATCGAGTTGGTGCCGGCGTTCAGGCGCGAGACGGCGACGATGGCCGCGATGGTGATGGTCACCGACAGCAGCAGGAACAGCTGCAGCGTCACGCGCCGCACCGGGATGCCGACCAGCCGCGCGGCCTCCGGGTTGCCGCCGATCGCGTAGACGTAGCGCCCGAAGCGCGTGCGCCGCACGATGAACGCGACTGCGATCACGACCGCGCTCCAGATCACCACCGGCGCCGGGATGCCCTGGCCGGCGGGCTTGCCGGGCAGCTGGTAGGCGCACATCGCGGCGGTGAAGGCCGCCAGCAACGCCAGCAGGCCGGCGGTGAACGCGATGTCCGCCGCGAGCGGCCGCAGCGGGAAGCCGTGCCGCGCCTTCGCGCGCCGCGCGGTCACG
>DASQCX010000543.1:0-3097 GCA_035634455.1 Burkholderiaceae bacterium | reverse complement strand
CACCGGCCGCCTGGTGGCGCAGTACTCGGCCTACGAGCCCCTGGCCGGCCAGCACCTGAACGGCAAGCTGACGCTGGGCGAGAACATCGCGGACCTGTCGGGCCTGCAGATCGCGTACAAGGCGTGGAAGATGTCGCTGGCCGGCGGGAAGTCGCCGGTCATCGACGGCCTGACCGGCGAGCAGCGCTTCGTCTACGGCTTCGCGCAGGTCTGGCGCTCGAAGGTCCGCGACGAGGAGGAGCTCAAGCGCATCGCCACCGACCCGCACTCGCCGGGCCGCTTCCGCGCGGACGGCGCCACGATCAACGCCGACGTCTTCCACGACGCGTTCCACACGAAGCCGGGCGACAAGATGTGGAAGGCGCCGGAGGACAGGCTGCGCCTGTGGTGACGGTCGGCGGCGCGCGCGCGTGACGTGCGCGCGCCGCGCGGCCCTATCATGGGCGCACATGACCACGCCGCCCGTCCTTCCCGCCGCTGCACGTGCTCGCGTGCAGGCGCTGCTCCAACGCGGCGGCCGCGCGCTGCTGGGCCTGGTCGGGCCGCCGGGCGCCGGCAAGTCCACGCTCGCCGCGGCGCTGCAGGCCGAATTCGCCGATGTCGCCCAGGCCGTGCCGATGGACGGCTACCACCTGGCCAACGTCGAACTCGAACGCCTGGGCCGGCGCGGTCGCAAGGGCGCGCCCGACACCTTCGACGGCGCCGGCTACGTCGCGCTGCTGCGCCGGCTGCGCGCGCAGGCCGGCGACGAGATCGTCTACGCGCCCGAGTTCCGGCGCGAGATCGAGGAGCCGATCGCCAACGCGATCCCCGTGTTTCCCGGCACGCGCCTGGTCGTCACCGAAGGCAACTACCTGCTGCTGGAAGACGGGCCGTGGGCGCAGGTCGCGGGCTTGCTGGACGAGGTCTGGTACGTCGATGTGCCCGACGCGTTGCGTGTCGACCGCCTCACGCGCCGCCACGTGCAGTTCGGCCGCAGCGCGGACGCCGCCGCGGCGTGGGTCGCGGGCACCGACGAGCCGAACGCGCGGCTGATCGAGGCGTCGCGGGGCCGCGCGTCGCACGTCTTCCGCTGGGACGATGCCTAGTTCACGGACGGGGCGGCACGCGTCGGGCCGGCCCGATGGGCAAGACGCGGCGGATGTGTTCCAGTTTGCTCGAGCGTCGCCGCAGCCGCGAGCCGGGTCGACGGCGATGACCGCACGAGGAGGAGTCGAACGATGAATGCGAAACACTGGCTTGCGGCGGCCATCGCCGCGGCGGGCGCCACCGGCGCTTCGGCCCTGCCGCCGGCCGATCCCCCGCCGGAGCCCAGGGCGGCGACGGTGGTCGCGTGGGATCCGAACTGCGCGCCGCAATATCCCATCGCGGCGATCAGGTCCGGCGCGCAGGGCGTGACGCGCGTGGCCGTCCACCTGGACGAGGCCGCCAACGTGACGGCCGTCGACATCGTCCAGCGCTCGGGCGACACCCGCGAGCACCGCCTGCTGGATGCCGAGGCAGCGCGCGCCATCGCGCGCTGCCCGTTCACGCCGGCGCGCGACGGCACCGGCAAGGCGATCCCCAGCGTCGTCACGCTGACGCAGGAATGGCACGTGGACGGCGCGCAGGCGAACGCGGCGGCGCGCTAGCTGGCCGCGTCATCCGGCGCGGCTTCGTCCGCGTCGCCGACGGACCTCCTGCTCTCGGGTCCGGCCGTGGCGCCCATGGGCAACCCGGCAACCATGCGCATCGAGTTCGACTGCACCTGGAGGAGCCGGTGAACCTCCCGCGTCTCACGCCACGCTGATCGGAATCACCCTGCCGCGTTCGTTCGCGCCCGGCTTCGTCGCCGCATCGCCGCCGCGGCCGTGCCACTTGTCCAGCAGCACGCGCCATTGCGCGCGGCCCGTCGCGAGGTTGCCCAGCTTCACGTGGCCGTAGCCGCGGATGCGTTCCGGCACGCGGGCGATCTGCTGCGCCAGCGCGTGGTTCCCGGCGTCCAGCAGCGGCAGGATCTCGGTGCGCAGCAGCGTCTCGTAGTCGTTCGCGAGTTCGCGCTCGAGCTTGCGTTCCTCGGTGTGTCCGAACGGGTCGGCCCAGGTGCCGCGCAGGCCCCTGAACTTGGCGAGCACGCGCAGCGCGGGCATCAGCCAGGGGCCGATGCGCATCTTCTTCGGGCGGCCGTTCGGGCCGGTGCGCGCGAGCAGCGGCGGGGCCATGTGGAATTCCAGCTTGCCCACCGTCTCGAACTGCTCCGCGAGCGACGCGGCGAAGCGGCCGTCGGTGTAGAGGCGCGCGACCTCGTACTCGTCCTTGATCGCCAGCAGCCGCGAGAACTGCTGCGCGACGATCGTCGTCAGCGGCGCGCCGGCCGAGCCGGCGGCCTGTTCGCGCGCATGCACTTGCTCGACCAGCGCACGGAAGCGCGCGGCCAGCGCGGCATCCTGGTAGTCGGTGAGGAACGCGACGCGGCGCTCGACCAGGCCGTCCGGGCCGAACAGCGACTGCTGCGCCGACGCGTCGTGCGCCGGCTGGTCGTCGCCCATGATGCGCCTGAACGCCGTCGGGTCGGTGACCGCGAGGCGGCCGATCGCGAACGCGGTCTTGTTGTTCTCGACGGCGACGTTGTTCAGCTCGATCGCGCGCATCAGCGCCGCGTGCGACACCGGCACCAGCCCGCGCTGCCAGCACGCGCCCAGCATGATGATGTTGGACGGCATCGTGTCGCCCATCAGCTCCTGCGCGAGGGCCTGCGCGTCGACCAGCTGGACGCGCTCGTCGCCGGCGGCGTGGCGCAGCTTGGCGATCAGCGCCGGCGAGTGCATCGTCGCGTCGGGGTCGCGCACGAAGGCGGCGGTGGCGATCTCGTGGGTGTTGGCCAGGATCGCGGTGCGGCCGTTCTTGACCGTGGCCAGCGCATCGTCGGAGGCGCCCACCACCATGTCGCAGGCCAGCAGCACGTCGGCCTGCTGGGTGTCGATGCGCACCTGGTTCAGCTGGTCCGCGGTCGGCGCGACGCGCACGAACGACAGCACCGCGCCACCCTTCTGCGCGAAGCCCATGAAGTCCAGCACCGAGGCCTGCTTGCCTTCGAGGTGCGCGGCCATCGTGATCA
>DASQCX010000542.1:0-4410 GCA_035634455.1 Burkholderiaceae bacterium | reverse complement strand
ATCGCCGGCGCGGTCATGTTCTGGTGGGGCTCGAAGCAGCCGCGCGGCCCCGCGGCCGTCACCGCCTGACCCAGTCATCGTTTGCCGGGCGGATTCCACGCGGGGGCCGCCCGGACTCCTGCGAGAATCCAGCCTGACCCGACCAGGACCGCCATGCGCCAGATCTTCCTCGACACCGAAACCACCGGCCTCAGCCCCGAGAGCGGCGACCGCATGGTCGAGGTCGGCTGCATCGAGATGGACAACCGCCGCCTCACCGGCCGGCACCTGCACTTCTACCTGAACCCGGAGCGCAGGAACGGCGAGGGCGCGGTCGCCGTCCACGGCCTGACCGACGACTTCCTGGCCGACAAGCCGCTGTTCGCGCACATCGTCGACGAGCTGCTGGAGTTCGTCTCCGGCGCCGAGATCGTCATCCACAACGCCGGCTTCGACGTCGGCTTCCTCAACGAGGAGCTGCGCCGCTGCGGCCGCGAGAAGTTCAGCACGCACGTCGCGGGCATCACCGACACGCTGCTGATGGCGCGCGAGATGTTCCCCGGCAAGGCCAACTCGCTGGACGCGCTGTGCAAGCGCCTCGAGGTCGACAACAGCAACCGCACGCTGCACGGCGCGCTGATCGACGCCAACCTGCTGGCCGAGGTCTACATCCGCCTGACCCGCGGCCAGGACTCGCTGGTGATGGACATGGCCGACGACGGCGGCGGCCGCGGCGCCGGCGACCTCGGCGGCCCGGCCGACCTCAGCGTCTTCGCGCTGCCCGTGCCCGCCGCCACCGAGTCCGAGCTGACGGACCACGAGCGGGTGTTGGGCGAGATCGACAAGGCCAGTGGCGGAAAAACGATCTGGCGTGCACAGGCGCAAATAGCTGTGGCATAATCCAAGGCTGCCCTGATGACAGGGTAACACCGCTTACCGGGTGGTTAGCTCAGCGGTAGAGCACTGCCTTCACACGGCAGGGGTCACAGGTTCAATCCCTGTACCACCCACCAGACGAGAAGCCCCGCGAGTCGATGACTCGCGGGGCTTTTTTGCTTTGTCCCGTGCCCGGCGCAAGCCTGTCCCTGATCGGCTGTTCGCCGGCCGGCTTGACGGCCGGAGCTGACGACTTCTTGAAGGCTTTGGCGACTCGTACGGCGGACGGGCAGATGTCACGGGGCGCGCAGCAATGGCTTACAGCGCGTGAGCCAGGCTCCGATAACGGCTCATCGGCGGCTCGTCCGCCTCATGTCCACCGGGATACGCCATGCACCAGCACCTGTTCGCTGCCTCCGCCGACCGCGTCGAGTGGGAACTCCTGCCGTCCTTGCTGAATCGCCTGGGCGGAGGCCGCGCGCGCCCGCAGCCGGCGTGGAGGGAGACGCTGCCGTCCGAGCTCGATCTCGTCGAGCCTTCCGATCCGTTCGCGGAGGTGCTCCCGGGTCTCGCCATGCGCGAAGTGCGCGAGCCGGACATCTTCGCGATCTTCTTCGGCTGACGGCGCGGGAGCGTCAGTCGGGCGCAAGCCGCGTGCGCCGCGGTCGCGAACGGCCGCACAATCGAAGCCCCGCAACCTCCGGGACGCGCGCAGGGCCTTGGCCCGACGCGCGGCCCCCGCCGCCATGCAGCCCGCCGCGCACCACCATTTCGTCCAAGCCAAGCTGCTCGATCTCCATCCCACGCAGATGACCTGCGGCTTCGCCGAGGTCGCGCTCAAGCGCCGCGAATGGGCCGGGTTGGCGAAGAAGGCGCGCAAGGAACTGCTCGCCTCGCACTGGTTTCCCGCGGTGCTGGGGCCGCGCGGGCGCAGCTACATCGTCGACCACCACCACCTCGGCCTCGCGCTGCAGGAGGAGGGCGTGGAGCGCGTCAAGCTGATGGTGCTGGACGACCTGTCCTACCTGGCGCCGACGGTCTTCTGGCGCGTGATGGAGCAGCGCAACTGGGTGCATCCGTTCGACGCCACCGGCAAGCGGCGGCCGTACGCGGACATCCCGGCGCGCATCGCCGACCTCGTCGACGACCCGCATCGCAGCCTGGCCGGCATGTTGCGCAGCGCCGGCGGCTTCGCCAAGGACGCGTCGCCGTTCGCCGAGTTCCTGTGGGCCGACTACCTGCGCCCGCACATCTCGCGCGGGCAGATCCGCAAGGCGCTAGCCGTCGCGCTGCGCGAGGCGCAGGGCCTGGCCAGGAGCCCGCTCGCGCGCTATCTCCCGGGCTGGAGCGGCGTGATGCCCGCGCCGGCCGGCGCCGGCAAATGAGCGTCACGATGGCGGGCGAGCCCGCGTCGGCACCGATCGCGGCCGACCTGGTCGCCGGCGTGTCGATGGCCGGCCTGCTGCTGCCGGAGGCCGTCGCCTATTCCGGCATCGCGGGCATGCCGCCGCAGGCCGGCGTCCTCGCGCTGTTCGCGGGCCTGGTGGTGTACGGACTGGTCGGCCGCTCGCGCTTCGCGATCGTGTCGGCGACGTCGTCGTCGGCCGCGGTGCTGGGCGCGGCGACGCTGTCGCTCGCGGGGCACGACGCCGTGCTGCGCGCCGCGCTCGCCGCGGGCCTGGTGCTGGCCACGGGGCTCGCGTTCCTGGCCGCGGGCGCGATGCGGCTCGGCTCGATCTGCAGCTTCATCTCCAAGCCGGTGCTGCGCGGGTTCTCGTTCGGGCTCGCGCTGGTGATCATCATCAAGCAGTTGCCCAAGCTCACGGGCACGCACGGCAGCGCCGACAGCGTGCCGGGCCTGGTCTGGCAACTGCTCGCGGCGCTGCCGCAGTGGAACTGGAGCGCGCTGGCGCTGGGCCTGGCGGCGCTGCTCGCGCTGGCCCTGCTGGCGCGCCTGCCCAAGCTGCCCGGCGCGCTGCTGGTGATCGCGGCGGGCATCGCGGCGTCGCAGGTGCTGGGCCTGGGCGCGCGCGGCGTCGCGCAGGTCGGGCGGATCGACCTCGCGCTGGCGCTGCCGGCGCCGCCGCGGCTGTCGGAAGGGCAGTGGGTCAGCATCGCGGAGCTGGCGATCGCGCTGGTGCTGCTGGTGTTCGCCGAGAGCTACGGCGCGATCCGCTCGATGGCGCTGAAGCACGGCGACGAGATCGACCCGAACCGCGACCTGTGGGCGCTCGGCGCGGCCAACGTCGTGTCCGGCGCGTTGCACGGACTGCCCGTGGGCGCCGGGTTCTCCGCGACCGCGGCCAACGAGGCGGCCGGCGCCGCGAGCCGCAAGGCGGCGTGGGTCGCGGGGCTGGTCGTGCTGGCGCTGGTCGCGCTGTGCCTGCC
Organism: Burkholderiaceae bacterium; assembly: GCA_035634455.1. Lineage (GTDB taxonomy): Bacteria > Pseudomonadota > Gammaproteobacteria > Burkholderiales > Burkholderiaceae_C > Scleromatobacter. The sequence goes on along the minus strand of DASQCX010000542.1, from coordinate 1,167 downwards.
GTGGATCGAGCGCACGCCCGAGCCCGTGCTCGCGGCCATCGTGATCCACGCGGTCTCGCACACGCTGTCGCTGGCCGCGTTCCGGCCGTACTTCACGTGGCGGCGCGACCGCTTCGTCGTCGTCGCCGCGGCCATCGCGGTGGCGGCGCTGGGCGTGCTGAACGGCCTGCTGACGGGCATCGCGATCAGCGTGGCGATGACGCTGCGCGGGCTCTCGGAGCCGCGCCTGAGCGAGCTGGGCCGCTACGGCGACGGCCACGACTACCTCGGCCTGCAGCACGCCGACGTCGTGCGCGTGCCCGGCGTTCTGATCCTGCGGCCCGAGGCGCCGCTGTTCTTCGCGAACGTGGAGCGCATGCTCGCCGAGGCGCGCGCGCGCATCGCCGCCGAGTCGCCGCGGGCCTTCATCCTGAGCCTGGAGGAGACGCCCGACCTCGACGGCACCACCGTCGAGGCCTTGTGCGCGTTCACGGCGGAGCAGGGCGCCGCGGGTCGTGCGACGGTGCTCGCGCGCCTGAAGGATCCGGTGCTGGCGCTGCTGCAGCACGCGATGGCGGGGCAGCGCGACACGCTGCTGGAGGCGGGCAGCGTCGACGACGCCGTGGCCTCGCTGGCGGCCGCCGCGCCCGCGGCCGCCTGGCCCTGAGAAGCTGCCCGCCGCCGCGCCGGGCGCGGGGCTTGCCGCAAGACCCCGGGCGCGCGCGGCGCCGCCGCCGCGACTACAGTGGCGCGCATCAAGGCAGGAGACCCCCCATGAGCTCGAGCAGCAAGACCGTCGCCGTCGCCGTGCTGGACGACTACCAGAACGCCGCGCTGCGCCTGGCCGACTGGTCGGTGCTGGACGGTCGCGCCGCGATCACCGTCTTCAACGACCACCTCGCGGATCCCGACGCGGTCGTCGAGCGCCTGAAGGACTTCGACGTGCTGTGCGTGATGCGCGAGCGCACGCCGCTGCGGCGCGCGCTGCTGGAACGGCTGCCGAAGCTGAAGCTGATCGTGTCGACCGGCGCGCGCAACGCGGCCATCGACGTGGCCGCCGCGCAGGAACGCGGCGTCGCCGTCGCCTTCACGGGCTACGACTCGGCGCCGACGATCGAGATGACCTGGGCGCTGATCCTGGCCGCCAGCCGCCACCTCGTCGCCGAGAACCTCGCGTTCCGCCGCGGC
>DASQCX010000541.1:0-3028 GCA_035634455.1 Burkholderiaceae bacterium | reverse complement strand
CGGATCTCGCTGCGCTCGGCCAGCGGACGCAGGATTTCGGGCAGCACGTTGTAGTCGAGAGGGCCGGATTTGCGGGTGGACATGCGACAGGCGGGTCACGGCGCGCAAGGCGCGGGAGTCTTCGCTTCAGTATCGCCGGTTTGACCCCGTCGCGGGCGCCGGCGGCGGTCGCGACGACGCCAGGCAAGCGGTCGTTTTGCACATCGGCGTCCGCCATCGCGAGGTCCGGCCGGCACGGACCGGCGTTCAGCTCGCCGGGGGCTTGCCGTAGCGCTCGGCGGCCTCGGCGGCGGCCTCCTCGAACGAGTGCACGACGACGTCCATCGCCTCGTCGGCCGGCGCGAACTCGCCGTCCGCCAGCAGGCCGACAAACAGCGCGTCGCCGAAGCGCTCGCGCAGGCGGGGCAGCTGCTCGACGATGCGATCCCATTCCTCGGCCGGATCGACGCAGACGACGAACACCATCGCGACGCCGGCCGGGTTCGCTTCCGGCGGCGGCGCGACGCCGAGGTCCTCCAGCGACAGGTGGCGCGCGTCGACGTCCCGGTCGCGCAGGATGCGCACCAGCAGCTCGGTGAACAGGTCGTCGCCCATCGAACCCAGCCCGATGCACAGCGCCACCGAGCCCGGCGGCACCACCAGCGGCCCCTGCCACCTGCCCATCGCGCGCTCGCGCTCGTGGCGCAGGTGCGCGCCGATGCTGGTGTCGTCCAGCACCGAGCCGCGCCGGTTGCGCCAGGTCGGGCGGCAGGCGTCGCTGCCGAGCGCCTCGATCACGCGCGCCACCGTGCCCTTGACGGTGGCCTGCTGCTCCGGCGTGATGCTGTGCATGGCGCGGTCGGCGGCGGCCAGGCGCAGCGCGGGGATCAGGATCTTGTCGCAGTAGCGCGCGAACGACTTGCGCTTGAGGTAGGCGCGCGCGGCGGTCACGATCTCCTCGTGGTCGCCCACCATCGCGCGCTGGTAGAAGCGCTCGGACATCGACAGCGCCGGCGTGTCGCCCAGCAGCACGTCGAGGAAGGCCAGGCCCTTGATGTGGCGGCCGGCGACCACCAGGCACAGCGTCAGCGGCGTCGACACCAGCAGCCCGATCGGGCCCCAGATCCAGCTCCAGAAGATCGCGGCCACCACCACCGACAGCGGCGACAGCCCGGTGCTGTGCCCGTAGAGCTGCGGCTCGACCACCTGCGAGGACACCAGCTCGGCCGCGCCGAACAGGCCCAGCGTCTCGAACATCAGCGTCCAGCCGGGATCGACCGCCGCCGCCATCAGCCCCGCGCTGCCGGCCGCGACGACGACGCCGACGTAGGGCACGAAGCGCAGCAGCATCGTGAGCACGCCCCACAGCATGCCGTGCGGCAGCCCGATGAGCAGCAGCCCCAGCCACACCGCCAGCCCCACGCCGACGTTGACCGCCATCTGCGAGACGAAGAAGCGCGACAGCCGCTCACCCGCGTCGTTGAAGGCCTGCGTGGTGCGGCGGATGTCCGAGCCGCCCAGCAGCCGGATGAAGCGGTCGCGCAGCGACTCGTGCTCCAGCAGCACGAACACCATCACGATCAGCACGATGCTGGCATGGCCCAGCGGCCCCCAGATCGACGAGAACAGGTGCGAGACCACCTCGACCGGCGTCTGCGCGCGCGGCCGCACCTCCACGGGCACAGCGCCCGAGGCCGTCAGCGGCGCGCCTTCGAGCGTCGCCCGCTGCGGCGCCGAGGCCGCGTTCGCCTCCGCGCTGAGCCGGCTCACCATGCGTGCCGTCTCGCCCTGCGTCACGCGGCCCAGCGTCACGTCCTGCACGGTGCGGATCTTGTCGCGGATCGTGGTCTCGTACTGCGGCAGGCTGCCGGCGATCGCCACCACCTGCGACACGATCACCGACGCCAGCCCGCCCACCAGCAGCGTCAGCGCGATCACGGCGCCGAGCACCGCCGGCACCTGCGAGCGCACCAGGCGCCGCAGCTTGCGCACCAGCGGCGCGACCAGCAGGCTCAGCAGCACCGCCAGCGTGATGGGCACCAGCACCTCGCGGCCGAGGTAGAGCAGCCCCAGCACCACGGCGCCGTTGACGAGGCCGCCGGCGTTGAACTTGGCGGGCGGCGGCGGGGAGGCGGGTGGCGTGGACGGGGAAGGAGTCACGGGTGGGCAGGTGCGGAGGCTATGCTGTCGCGCAGCTTAGCGCCGAATGGGAATCCGCCGGTGTCCGGTGGAAACGGTTCAGCCGGACGCGGCGGCCGCCCAGTCCAGCACTTCGTGCGCGCTCGCGAACTCGTCGCAGGAGCGCGCCGGGATGGCCGGGTGCCGCTCGCGCCACAGCCGCGCGAGCGTCGTGCCGGGGCCGAGCTCCAGCACGGCGCCGGGGCGGCGCTCGGCGACGGTGTCCATGCAGGCGTCCCAGCGGATCGTCGTGGCGACCTGCACGGCCAGCGCCTGCCGCGCCTGCGCGGGATCGCGCACGACGGCACCCGTGATGCCCGCGACCCACGCGACGCGCGGCGCGTGCCAGCGCACCTCCGCGAGCGCCTGCGCGAGCACGGGCATGGCCGCGCGCAGGGCGGGCGTGTGCGAGGGCACGCGCACGCACAGCGGCGTGGCCGTCGCGCCGCGCGCGGCCAGCGCGCGCGCCGCCTCCGCCAGCGCGGCGCGCGGCCCGCCGACGATGCAGCGGCGCTCGCCCGTGCGGATCGCGACGTCGAGTCCCCAGCGCGCGCAGGCCGCGGCCAGGTCCTCGGCGCCGACGTCGGACAGCGCGAGCAGGCCCGCGCTGCCGTCGGCCGCACAGGCGTCCATCGCGGCGGCGCGGCGCGTGGCCAGCATCAGCGCGTCGTCGGGCTCCAGCATGCCGGCCGCGACGCACGATGCGAGCTCGCCGACGCTGTAGCCCGCGACAGCCACCACGCGCGGCAGTCCGGCGACGAGCGCGGACCAGGCCGCGACGCTCGCCCCCGCGAGCAGCACCTGCGCCACGGCGTTGGACTGCGACCAGGCCGCGTCCGCGATGCGCGCGCGCCAGTCGTCGCCGAGCAGC
>DASQCX010000540.1:0-2525 GCA_035634455.1 Burkholderiaceae bacterium | reverse complement strand
GTGATCTCGAAGCCGTACTGCACGTCGCCGACCGCGAGGTCGCCGAACCAGCCGAGGTTCTTCAGGTAGTTGAGGATCGCGAGCACGTCGACCGCGGTGCTGTTGGTCTTGGTGGTGCGCAGGAACGAGTACACCATGTTGCTGCCGTTGTTGCCGCGGTAGACGTTCCAGGTGCCGCCGCCCACGCTCACGTTCGTGTAGACCGGCACGGCGCAGCCGGCCGACGTCCAGTTGTACGAGATGGGCTTGACGTTGCCGCAGCCGGCGGCGGTGCCGGTGTAGTTCAGCCACAGCATGATCTCGTGGGCGTTGCTGCCGACCCAGACGTCGAACGCCGACTCCCAGGCGCCGCCGGACGGCGTGGTCGCGCGGCCGGTCGCCGTCAGCGTGGACAGCGCGCTGATGGTCTTGTTGACCGTGTACGTGATGTGCGGGTACGACTTGATGCCGCCCGTGTCCGGCTGGTCCGACCAGACGCCCCAGTCGGCGTTCGTGTTGGCCCATATCGTCTGCGCGCCGACCGCCGTGCCGCCGCACGGGGCCCAGACGTCGTTGTTGAAGGTGTAGCTGCCGTAGGTCCAGCTGGCGAACAGGTTGGTCGCGGAACAGGACGAGGTCGCGGGCGAGGTGGCCGACCAGGTCGCCGCATGGGCGCCCGTGGTGGCGAGCGCCAGCGGGACGAGCAGGGCCGCGGCCAGCGCGGCGTGGTGACGTGAACGCATAGGTGTCTCCTTCGTGGTGGATGGTCGTGCAGGCGCACGGATCGGCCGTTCTGCGACGGCTCCGCGCGGATGACGCACCTCCGATGGCAACGCTGTCATCCAACGCGCCGCCCATTCCATCGACGAAGAATTTGTTCGAACACCCGTGCTGACCCGGACCCGGCGCGCCGGATCCGTTCGCGGCTTCCTAGATCTCGGCGCTCAGCACGCTCTTGACGCCGCCGGCCTCCAGCTGCCGCACGAGCTTGTCGCCGGCCTCCGCGTCGGTGACCAGCACGTCCACGGCGCTGGCCGCGCAGATCTGCATGCGGCTGGTCTGCCCGAGCTTGCTGCGGTCGGCCAGCAGGATGCGTTCGCGCGCATGCTCCAGCATCGCGCGCGCCACGGCGGCCTCGTGCCACAGGTAGTCCATCGCGCCGGCGCGGGCGTCGATGCCCACCGGCGAGACGATGGCGAGGTCGAGGTGGTAGCGGCCGATCTCGGCGACGGTCTGGTCGCCGTATGTGGCGGGCATCTCCTGGGCGACGCGGCCGCCCAGCAGCACGACGTCCAGCCCCGGGTTGCTCGCCAGGTCGGACGCGATGCCCACCGAGTTGGTGATGATCTGGATGTCGCTGCGGCCCAGCAGCGCCTGCGCGAGCGCCTGCGTCGTCGAGCCGGCGTCGATGAAGCAGGACATCCCCGGCTGGATCAGCGTCGCGGCGGCGCGCGCGATGGCGCGCTTCTCGGGCCGGTGCAGCTCCTCGCGCTCGACGTAGCTGGGCTCGACGGGCACGTTCTGCGGGATCGCCCCGCCGTGCACGCGGCTGAGCTTGCCCGACAGCTCCAGCTCGATCAGGTCGCGCCGGATCGTCTCCTTGGACACGGCCAGCTCGGCCGCGATGGCCTCGGTCGTCAGGCGCTGGCGCTCGTTGAGCAGCGCGACGATGCGCGAGTGTCGTTCATGGGCCCACATCGATCTCTGATCTCCCCGGCGCTTGCCTGCTGTTCATTCTTCGCGTGGCGCGCCTTGGGCGAATCCACAAAAACCAGCACGGACGATGCCTCGTCCGGATGACAGAACGAGGAAATGGTTGTGACTTTGCCGTGTTGTGTTGTTTTTGATTGGATTTAGTTGTTTTGTCATGAACGGTCGAGATAGTGGCGACGCCGGCTGCCCAGCAGCCCTCCAACCACCATCAAGAAGGCTCCCATGGCTCGCATCCACCGACTCTCCGCCCTGGCCACCGCGCTTGCGCTGGCCTATACCGCCGCTCACGCGCAGGCCCAGGCCTCCGCCGCCGTGGCCGCGCCGTCCGCCGCCGCCAGCGCCGCGGGCGACGTCCAGACCGTCACCGTCTCCCAAGGCCGCGGCCAGGTGCGCTCGGTGCAGGGCCTCGATGCCAAGGAATTCGCGGAGGCGCCGGCCGGCACCAGCCCGCTGCTGACCGTGTCGCGCCTGCCGGGCGTGAACTTCCAGTCCGCCGACCCGCTGGGCAACTACGAGTGGTCGGCGCGCTTCACGGTGCGCTCGTTCTCGCAGAACCAGCTGGGCTTCACGCTCGACAACGTGCCCCTGGGCGACATGTCCTACGGCAACTTCAACGGCCTGCACATCAGCCGCGCCATCTCCGCCGAGAACGTCGGCCGCTCGTTCCTGTCGCAGGGCTCGGGCGCGTTGGACACCGCGTCGTCGAGCAACCTCGGCGGCACGATCCAGTTCTACTCGCGCGCGCCGGAGGACACCTTCGGCCTCGACCTGCGCGAGACCCTCGGCAGCGACTCGGAGCAACGCAGCTACGGTCGCATCGACCTGGGCCAGAC
>DASQCX010000539.1:0-1622 GCA_035634455.1 Burkholderiaceae bacterium | reverse complement strand
CCGGCTGGCCCAGGCCGGCTTTGCCGTGACCGACGACAACGCTGCCGCAGTGGCCGAGATCTGCGGGCGCCTGGATGGGATGCCGCTGGCGATCGAGTTGGCGGCGGCGCGGGTGCGGGCGTTGTCGCTGGCCGAGATCCTTGAGGGTCTGCGTGACCGGTTTCGGCTGTTGACCGGTGGTGCGCGCACCGCGGTGCCCCGCCAGCAGACGTTGCGCGCGTCGGTGGATTGGTCGCACGCGCTGTTGAGCGAGCCCGAGCGGGTGGTGTTTCGTCGGTTGGCGGTGTTTTTGGGCGGGTTCGGCCTCGACGGCGCCCAGGCGGTCGCCGGCGGCGCTGACATGCCGCGTTTCGAGGTGCTCGACGCGCTTGCTCTGCTGGTGGACAAGTCGCTGGTGGTCACCGACAGCACCGGGGGCGCGACGCGGTACCGGCTGCTGGAGACGGTGCGCCAGTACGCGGCCGAAAAGCTCGGGGAGTCCGGCGAGGCCGACGCCGTGCGGTCGCGTCACCGTGATCACTACGCGGCGCTGGCGGCCGTCCTCGACGCGCCGGCAGGCAATGATTATGAGCAGCGTGTCGAGCAGGCCGAAGCCGAGATCGACAACCTGCGCGCCGCGTACGCGTGGAGCCTCGAAACTGGTGACGTCGAGCCCGCGTTGGCGCTGGCGTCCTCGCTGCAGCCGCTGTGGCTTGGGCGCGGCCGCATCCGTGAAGGGCTGGCCTGGTTGGACGCCGCGCTGGCTGACCTCGACGCGCAACACCTGGAGGTGGCGCCCGCGGTGCGGGCGCGGGCGCTGGCCGACAACGCCTCGCTAGCCACCTGGGCGCGCGCCACCGACAACGTGGATCAGGCTCAGCAGGCCCTGGCGATCGCGCGCGAGGTCGACGACCCGGCCCTGCTGGCGCGGGCGCTGACCGCCTGCGGCTTTACCGCCGCCAGCAACGCCGAGGTGGCGGGGCCGTATTTCGCCGAGGCGATCGGCCTGGCCCGGGCGTTGGGCGATCGGTGGCGGCTCGGCCAGATCCTGGTCTGGTGGGCGACTGGGGCACTCGTGGCAGGTGATCTGGTCGCGGCGCGCGTGGCTGCCGAAGAAGGCCGCTACCTCGCCGACGCGATCGGGGACCGGTTCAACTCGCGCCAGTGCCGCGTGTTTCTCGGGTGTGCACAGCTGTACCAAGGCGATCTGGCCGGAGCCGCCGCACAATTCGGCGAGGTAATCGCCGAGGCCGAGGCCGCTCACGATGAGATCTCTAGGGTGAGCAGGCTAGCGAGCAAGGGCTGGGCACTCGCGTATCAGGGTGACACGACTGCGGCCCGGGCCGCGGCCGACGCGGCCATCGAGACCGCGGGCGACCTTGGCGGGGCTGCCTCGGGCTTTTGTTACTCGGCGTTGGCTACCGCGGCCCTGGCCGCGGGAGATGCTGGTGCGGCGGCGCATGCAAGCGCGGAGGATTGGCAGCACCTGAGTGTGCCCGGCAGCGCGGCGCACTCGCTCGCTCTATATGCCCAGGCCGCATTGGCGGGCCGGGATCTGATCGCGGCCCGCCGCGGGGCGGATGACGCCGCCTCGACGGCAACGGGCTGGCACCTGATGGTGGCGTTGACGACGCGCGCCCGCG
>DASQCX010000538.1:0-3426 GCA_035634455.1 Burkholderiaceae bacterium | reverse complement strand
TGTTCTCCAGCCCCTCGTCGGACAGGTCGAAGCGGTCGCCCTCGGCCTCGAAGTCGAAGCGCAGCTGTTCCTTCAGGGTGACGTTGCCGCGCACGCCCAGTTGCGGACTGCGCTGGTAGGGCACCTGGATCAGCGCGGCCGGATCGGTCTCGCCCGGATCCTGCAGCGTCTGGAAGCGCTGCACGCGCGCGTAGGCGTCGATCTCGCCGGCCTCGCCGAACGGCAGGAAGCGGCGGGTGCCCGACAGGTCCGTGGGCAGCAGGCGCTGCGTGGCCGCCGGCATCTGGTTGGGGAAGTCCTTCCAGTACGACTGGTCGGACACGCGTTGGGCCCGGGCGCTGTAGGTCAGCCAGTCGCCGCGCGACCCTTCGTGCGCCCATTCGAACGCGCCGCGCGCCTTGTCGTTGCTCGCCGCGTCGTCCGGCAGCACGTAGGTGGTGACTTGGCCGAGGTCGTTGGGCTCGAGGTAGCGCAGCTCGCCCGCGAGCTCGGCGCCGCGCTTGGTGGAATAGCCCGGCGTCAGCGTGGCGTCGACGTTGGGCGCGATGTTCCAGTAGTACGGCGCCGACAGCGTGAAGCCGCTGCGGTTGCTGAGGTCGCCGGTGGGCGGCAGCCAGCCGGACTTGCGCTCGGCCGTCACCGGGAAGGTGAGCGACGGCGCGTACAGGATCGGCACGCCCAGGAAGCGCAGCACCGCGTGGGTGGCCTTGCCTTCGTTGTTGGTCGTGTCGATGTCGATCTGGCTGCCCGAGATGATCCAGTCGGGCTCGTCCGGGCCGTCGCGGGTGCAGCTCGTGTAGTTGGCGTCGTAGGCCGTCGAGTGGTTGCGGTCGCGCAGCTCGATGCGCCCGGCGTGGCCGCCGGCCTGGCGGGCGCCGAGCTCGTACTCGGTGCCGACCAGCGTGCCGGCGTTGCGCGCGAGGTCGAGGTCGACGCGGTCGGCGCTGAACCAGTCCAGGCCGCGCACGATGCGCACGTGGCCCTCGCCGTGCGCGAGATCGCTGGCGCTGTCGTAGGTGAGCAGGTCGGCGAACAGGTCGGTGTCGAGCCGCTTGACCTCGACCTTGCCGCTGGCCTGCGTCACGCCGCCGACGTGGCTGAGGACGTCGTCGGCCGTGAGCGTGACGACGGGCGGCGCGACGTCGGCACCGAGCGCCTCCTTGGGCGGTTCGGGGGGCGGCGTCGCGCGCACGCGCGGGAGGGTCTGCCCGGACACGCCGGCCGCGAACGCGCACAGCGCGGCCGCGACGGCCAGCGGCGCCAGGGCGGACGGGGGACGGCGATGGCGACGCGACGAAGAGGAACGCAACACGCGATCGGCAGGATCTGGGGTGGGCGGGACGCCTTGCGCCGGAGCGCAGCCGGCCCCGCGCGGCGGACAGCGCATCGACGCGTCGACGCCGCCCTGCGGGGACCCGAGCCGCGTGCGACGCAGGGGGATTATTAGAATGTGGATTATCCACGACAGTGCTGCCGCCTTGTGTCGGCGCCTCGTGCCGCGTTGCCCGGGAGTCACGAGCTTCCCGAACCGGCGACGCCTGCCCCTTGCATCGCACACCTTTTCCCTGATGACCGACTCCCTCCCCGGCTCCGCCGCCGCGCCCATCGCCTGGGCCGATGCCGAACGCGAACGCGCCTTCGGCCGCTGGTTCGACGAGCTGGCCCCGCGCCACCGCCTCGACCGCGCCACCCTGCACCTGGCCTCGGCCGACGCCAGCTCGCGCCGCTACTTCCGCGTCGCCGGCGCCGGCGGCACCACCTTCATCGTGATGGACTCGCCGGCCGCCGAGGACAGCGTCGCCGCCTTCGTGCGCATCGGCGGGCTGATCCTGCGCGCCGGGCTGCACGCCCCGCGCGTCCTGGAGCAGGACATCCACCAGGGCTTCCTGCTGCTGGACGACCTCGGCAGCCAGCAATACCTGACCGCGCTGCGCGAGGCCGACCACGCCGGCGCCGACCTGCTGATGCGCGACGCCATCGCCGCGCTGATCCAGTGGCAGCTCAAGGGCGACTGCAGCACGCTGCCGCCCTACGACGACGCCCTGCTGCGGCGCGAGATCCAGCTGTTCCCCGACTGGTGCGTCACGCGCGAGTTCGGCGCCACCTGGACGCCCAGGGAACAGGAGATCTGGCAGACCGTCAGCCAGCGCCTGATCGACAGCGCGCTCGCCCAGCCCCAGGTGGCCGTGCACCGCGACTGGATGCCGCGCAACCTGATGGTGTGCGACCGCAACCCCGGCGTGCTCGACTTCCAGGACGCCGTGCGCGGCCCCATCACCTACGACCTGGCCTCGATGCTGCGCGACGCGTTCCTGTCGTGGGACGAGGAGCACGAGCTCGACTGGGCCGTGCGCTACTGGCAGCAGGCGCGCCACGCCGGGCTGCCGGTGGACGCGGACTTCGGCGAGTTCTGGCGCCAGGTGGAGTGGATGGGCCTGCAGCGCCACCTCAAGATCCTGGGCATCTTCTGCCGCCTGAAGCACCGCGACGGCAAGCCTCACTACAGCGACGACCTGCCGCGCTTCTTCAACTACGCGACCAAGGTGGCCAACCGCTACGGCCCGCTGCGCTCGCTGCTGAACCTGCTGGAGCCGCTGACCGGCGCCGGCGTGCAGGCCGGCTACACGTTCTAGGGCCTGTTCACGCTCATTGCGCGACCGCCTCGCCGAGGCGGAACGTCGACACCACCTGCGCCAGCCGGGCCGCCTGGTCCTTGAGGGACTCGGCCGCCGCGGCGCTCTGCTCCACCAGCGCGGCGTTCTGCTGCGTCATCTGGTCGACCTCGCCGATCGCGCCCTTGACCTCGACGATGCCCTGGCTCTGCTCGGTGGACGCGGCGCTGATCTCGCCGATGATGTCGGTCACACGCTGGACGCTGGCGACGATCTCCGTCATCGTCGTGCCGGCGTCGTTGACCAGGCGCGAGCCCGATTCCACGCGGTCGACCGACGCGCCGATCAGCGCCTTGATCTCCTTGGCCGCCTCGGCGGAACGCTGCGCGAGCGAACGCACCTCGCCGGCCACGACCGCGAAGCCGCGGCCCTGTTCGCCGGCGCGCGCCGCTTCCACCGCGGCGTTCAGCGCGAGGATGTTGGTCTGGAACGCGATGCCGTCGATGACGCCGATGATGTCGCCGATCTTGCGCGACGACGCGGCGATCTCGTTCATCGTCTCGACGACGCGGTTGACGGCCACGCCGCCTCGCCCGGCGGCCGCCGAGGCCTCGGTGGCCAGCTGGTTGGCGACGCCCGCCGTGTCGGCGTTGGCGCGCACGCTGCCCGTGAGCTGCTCCATCGACGCGGCGGTCTGCTGCAGGTTGCCGGCCTGCGCCTCGGTGCGCTGGCTGAGGTCGGCGTTTCCGCTGGCGATCTCGGACGAGCCGGTGGCGATCGAATCGCTGGACAGGCGCACCTGGCCGACGACCTC
>DASQCX010000537.1:0-5273 GCA_035634455.1 Burkholderiaceae bacterium | reverse complement strand
CGGAGCCGGCGAGGTCGTTGAGCTCGGTGGAGAAGTCGCCGGCGCTGTACCAGGTGCTGTGCATCACGGCCTGGTGGAAGCCGTCGACGCTGGCCGACACCCACTGGCCGTCGGCGTTCTTCACGGACACGCCGGTCAGGTTGTCGTCGAGGACGTAGTTGAAGTCGATGTAGCCGATCGAGTCTTCCGTCGCCTGGACGGTCTTGGCGACCTCGCCGCTGCCCTTGACGGCCAGCGTGCCCGCGGGCCAGTCGAAGTGGCTGGCGACGCCGTACTTCGCCTTCCAGGCCGGGCTGGTGCGCGAGAGGTAGTCCGAGAAGTGGTAGCTGGTGCCCGAGCCGTCGGCGCGCGCCACGACGCGGATGGCGTGGTTCGGCAACTTGAGGCCGGGGTTCAGCGCCTTGATCTCGGGCGCGTCCCACTGGGTGAGCTGGCCCGCGAAGATGCGGCCCAGCAGCTCGCCGGTCAGGTGCAGCTGGTACGAACCGATCTTGCCGAGGTTGACGATGGGCACGACGCCGGTGATGACCGTGGGGAACATCACGAGGTCGTTCTTCTTCAGGTCGGCCGGGCTGGCGATGAAGTCGGAGGCGCCGAAGTCGACCTCGCGCTTGTTGATCTTGGCCATGCCCGCGCCCGAGCCGACGGGCGCGTAGTCGAGCGCCGTGCCCTTGGCCTTCGCGTATTCGGCGCCCCAGATCTTGTAGACGGGCGCGGCGGCGGACGAACCGGCGCCGGTGATGGACTGGGAATCGGCCGCGTGCGCGCAGGTGGCGACGAGGCAGGCGCCGACGAGCGCCGCGGAAAGGGTGAAGCGGAGGTTCGACATGGGAGGTGGACGGGCCAACGATTGTTCTGGGAGCAACTTGGCATTTTCCCTGATCGCGATGACAAGCTCACTGGCAGGCGCGTGAAAGGCACCACGGCAGTGCCTCCGGAAACCTGTCGCGAGGTGCCGGGGCCGGAATCGGGCCCGCGTCGTCGCCGGCGCGGAATGCCGCCAAACTAGGGGGAGGTGCGCGATCGCTCGCCCGCAAGGCCCCGGCTGGCACCGATCCGCCTCGAATCCGTCACCGCGCGGTCACGGCGCTCTCCGACAGTCGCGGCTCCCGCGCCCCTCACGCAGGCCGCGCACCACGAACGACAACGGAGCCAGCGCCATGAACAAGCCCCTGATCGCCGCCGTCACGACATCCGCCCTGCCCGCCCTCGGCCGCACGCTGCTGGTCGCGGCGCTCGCCGCGGCCTTCGCCGCCCCGGCGTCCGCGCACGACACCGTCAGGCCGATCGACGTCAAGATCGTCGGCTTCAACGACTTCCACGGCAACCTGATGTCGCCGGGCACGTTCGGCCAGAACACCGTCGTGCCCAGCGTCCAGCGCCACGCGGTCGGCGGCGCCGAGTACCTCGCGGCGTACGTCGCGCAGCTGAAGGCGCAGAACCCGGACACGGTGGTCGTCGGCGGCGGCGACTTCATCGGCGCGTCGCCGCTGGTCTCCGCGCTGTTCTTCGACGAGCCCACGGTCGAGGTGATGAACCATGTCGGCGTCGACTTCACGTCGGTCGGCAACCACGAGTTCGACAAGGGCTCGGCCGAGCTCAAGCGACTGCAGTTCGGCGGCTGCAAGATCACCAACGGACAGCCCGATCCGAACAGCTGCAAGGGCCTGGGCTCGAAGACGCCCGGCACCTTCGACGGCGCGCGCTTCAAGTGGCTGTCGGCCAACGTGATCGAGAACGCCACCGGCCGCCCGCTGCTGCCGCCGTACGGCATCAAGTCGTTCCACGGCGTCAAGGTGGCCTTCATCGGCATGACGCTCAAGGGCACGCCGGGCATCGTCACGCCCACTGGCGTCGCGGGGCTGACATTCAAGGACGAGGCCGACACCGTCAACGCGCTGGTGCCGCGCCTGCACGCCCAGGGCGTCAAAGCGATCGTCGTGCTGGTGCACCAGGGCGGCTTCCAGACCAGCCCCAACGTCGGTGACATCAACGGCTGCGACGGCAACCTGAAGAACGCGGACGGCAGCCCGTCCGACATCGAGAAGATCGTCAACCGCCTCCACAACGGCGTCGACCTCGTGATCAGCGCGCACACGCACGCGGCCTACAACTGCTCGGCCAACACCGTGGACGTCAAGAACGTCAACGGCGTGGCCGTCCCGACGCCGCGCCCGACCGGCCTGCCCAACAGCGTGGGCCGCCTGATCCCCGTCACCAGCGCGAGCGCGTTCGGCCGCATCCTCACCGACATCGACCTGCAGCTCGACCCGCGGTCGCACCGCGTGCTCTCGGTCAAGCCGACCAACCGCCTCGTCGACCGCACCGACCCGACGATCAACGCCGCGATCGCGGCCGACCCGACGGTGCGCAACATCGTCACCGGCTACAACGCGCTGGTCTCGCCGCTGGCCAACGCGGTGGTGGCGACGATCGCCTCGGCGCTGCCGAACTCGGCCAACGCCGCCGGCGAGATGCCCGCGGGCGACCTGATCGCCGACGGCCAGCTGGCCGCCACCCAGCCCGCCACGCTCGGCGGCGCGCAGATCGCCTTCATGAACGCGGGCGGCGTGCGCAACCCGGGCTTCGTCACGGCCACGAACGTGTACCCGTACGCGCTGACCTACGGCGATGCCTTCACGGTGCAGCCGTTCGGCAACAGCCTGGTCACGATGACCGTCACCGCCACGCAGCTGAAGGCCCTGCTCGAGCAGCAGTTCAACGGCTGCGCCGGCCAGTCGGCCAACCGCGTGATGCAGGCGTCCAACGGCCTGAAGTACTCGTGGAGCGCCAGCGCGCCGGCGTGCTCGAAGATCGTCGACGTCAGCTTCACGCCGACCGACGTCACCGTGACGCCGCCGGCGGCCACCGGCCCGACGGAGGTCGTCGTCAGCGGGGGCGTGGTGCAGAACCCGACGAAGACCTACCGCATCACCGTCAACAACTTCATGGCGACCGGCGGCGACGGCTTCGCCACGCTGCTGGGCGGCACGAACGTGCAGGGCGGCGCGCAGGACATCGACGCGCTGGTGGCCTACCTGGCCAACTTCAAGTCGCCCAAGGCCGCGTACGACACTAGCCTGCCCGCGCTGGGCATCCCGCGCGTGACGCAGCTGCCTTGAGCGTCCCCGCCCTGCTGCGGCGCGCGGGCGCCGCGCTGCTGCTCCTCGGGACGTGCGGCGCGCCGCACGCCCACGAGAACGAGGCCGCCGCGGCCGCGCGCCTGCCGCAGCGCGTCGCGCTGCTGGCGCGCGCGCAGTCCGAGCTCGAGAGCGGCGACGCCCCCGCCGCGCTCGACGACTTCGAACGCGCCGCCATGATGCTGCACGCCGCCGACGCCGAGCTCGGCCTGATCCGCGCCGCGATGCAGGACGGCCAGTACCGGCGCGCGCTCGCGTTCTGCGCCCACACCGCGGGCGAGCACACCGACGCGGCCGACGGCGGGGCGCTGTACGCCTGGCTGCTGCGCATCGGCGGCCAGGCCGACCCGGCCGCGCGCACGCTCGCGGACACGCGCGCGCAGGCGCCCGACGATGCCGTCGCCGCCGCGGTGGCCCGCGCGTTCACGGCATCGCCGCCCAGCGCCACCGGCCTGCTGCTGCAGCCCCTGCACCGCATGGCACCCTGGCCCGTGATGCTCGCGGCGCAGGCCGCGCCGCCGGCCACGGCACGCTTCGCGTCCAACGCCGTGCTGGTGGACGACGGCACGGCGGCGCTCGTGCCGGCGCCGGCCCTGCCCGCCGGCGCGCGCGTCTGGGTGCGCAACGGCCTCGGGCAGACGACGGCGGCGACGCCGGATGCGAGCGACACGGCGCTGGCGTCGCACGGCCTCGCACGCCTGGTTTTGCGCGCGCGGCTGCCCACCGGCGCCTCGAAGGCGGCGACGGACCGCGCGCCGTTCGCCGGCAGCCCGGGCTACGCGCTGCGGTTCGGCGCGAGCGACGCGCCAGCGTGGCCGCTGCTCACGCAAGGCTTTCTCGGCAGCCTCGCCGGTGGCACCGACGCGCGCAGGCTCGGCTTCGAGGCCGACGCGGGCGCGGCGGTGCTCGACGCGCGGGGCGCGCTGGTCGGCATCGTGTCGGCGACCGCCGACGGCGACGCGCGCTGGGTGCCGCTGTCCGCACTGGCGCCGCCGACCGCGCAGCCCCCTGCGGCCGCCACGCCGCCCGCGCGCGCCGGCCTCGCGCTGGTCGCGCCCGACGAGATCTACGAGGCCGGCCTGCGCCGCGTGCTGCAGGTGCTGGTGGACGACGGGCGCGGCGCGCCCGGAACGGATGGTGCCGCGGGCTCGTCTGCACGGTGATCCGGCGCAGGTCGGTGAACGCCTCGATGCCCGCCTTGCCGCCGAAGCGGCCGTAACCCGAGTCCTTGACGCCGCCGAACGGCATCCGCGCTTCGTCGTGCACGGCCGGGCCGTCGACGCGCCAGGTGCGCGAATCGATGCGCCATCCGACGTCGTTGCGCGCATCCACTAGGTGTTCACCCCGAATCGCATTTCGCGATGCCCGCCATCCGCCGGCGCGATCCCTCGGTCGCCCACGAGGGAAACGCGCGACGGCCCGGCGCGGATTCGAGCCAGGCATGGCGCTGCCTGATGGCGGGTATCGCCAAACATGATTGGTCAGTTGGAAACATGGTCCTTAGCATTTCTTCACAGCAAGAGCCGTCCGATCAGGCGGCCGTCCCGC
The DNA here is from genome assembly GCA_035634455.1 of Burkholderiaceae bacterium. Classification (GTDB taxonomy): domain Bacteria; phylum Pseudomonadota; class Gammaproteobacteria; order Burkholderiales; family Burkholderiaceae_C; genus Scleromatobacter. The sequence goes on along the minus strand of DASQCX010000537.1, from coordinate 585 downwards.
ACAACCGATGGAGACAAGATGCATTTCCGAGACCGTCACCCGACGCGCACGCCCGTGGCCCTCGCGGCCCTTCTTCTGATGTCGTGCGCCGCCACGCAGGCGTCGGCACAGGCCGCCACGCCGCCCGCGGACGCCGCTTCCGCACCTGCCGCGGCGCCGGCAGACGCGACGCCGACAACCGCCCCCGCGCCGGCGCCCGCGGCGTCGGAAGCAACCGGCGGCAAGGACCAGCCCCAGACCGTCGTGATCAGCGCACAGAAGCGCACCGAGCGGCTGAAGGACACGCCCGTCGCCGCGGCGGTGCTGTCCGCCGACGCCATCGCCAAGGCCAACGTCACCGAGATCTCGTCGCTGAACACGCTGGTGCCCTCGGTGGAGCTGAAGGGCTCGTTCAACGGCCGCGTGCCGATGGCGATGCGCGGCATCTCGACGAACGCGAACGAGGCCGCGGTCGGCCTGACCTCCGGCGTCTCGTTGATGATCGACGGCATCCCGGTGCCGTCCGACTCGACGGCCGCGAACGAGCTGACCGACCTCATGCGCGTCGAGGTGCTGAAGGGTCCGCAGTCGACGCTCGGCGGCCGC
>DASQCX010000536.1:0-6830 GCA_035634455.1 Burkholderiaceae bacterium | reverse complement strand
CCACGGGGGCACGAATCCGGGCCGGGGCCTGCAGGAGACGCAGGCCAGCGGCTATCCCAACGACGTCGCGGAGCTGGGTTACGACTTCCGCGCGCCGCAAGGCCAGTACGGGCAGCTGCGCGAGTCCTACGGCCGCCTGCGGGCGCTGCACAGCTTCATGGCTGCGTTCGGTGCGGAGCTGGCGCTGATGCCGACCACCGCGGGCCCGGCAACGGATCCGGCCGACCTCGCGCACCTGCGCGCGGCCGTGCGCGCGAGCGACGGCAGCGGCTTCCTGTTCGTCAACAACCACTGCCGCCACCATCCTCTGCCGGCCTTCGAGGCCGTGCAGTTGCAGCTCGAATGGAACGTGGGTCGCGCGCAATGCGTTCCCGCGGCGCCGGTGCATGTTCCGGCCGGCAGCCATTTCATCTGGCCGCTGAACCAGCGCATCGGCGCCGCCCATCTGCGCCATTCGACGGCCCAGCCGCTGACGCGCTGGAGCGACGGCGCGAGCGTCACCTGGGTCGCGTTCGCCTTGCCTGGCATCGCACCCGAGTTCTGCTTCGACGCGGACACGGTGGCCTCCCTGCGGCTCAGCGGCCCGATCCAGGTCGACACGGGCGACTTCGGCCTGAGGCTTCGCGTCGACGGCGATGCCGCGCTGCCGCAGGTGCTCCCGCTGCGCGATGCGGCCGGCGTCACGCACCGCCTCGTGCTGTTGTCGCGCGAGCAGGCCGATTCCTGCAGCCGTCAACGCGTGGCCGGCCGCGAGCGCCTGCTGCTGTGCGAGTCGGGGCTGCATGTTGAAGGCGACACGGCCGTCGTGCTCGCCGCCGGCGAGGCCCAGGTGCGCTGCTGGCCCGCGGACGACCTGGGCGCGGGCGACGGCTTCGCGACCTGGAGCCTGCCGACCCGGACATCGGCCGACCTGCCCGTCAGCGTGCACGTCGAGCACGACTCGCAGACGCCGCCCGCCCCGCGCGAAGGCCCGCTGGTCGCCTGGCGCGGCCGCACCGTGCCGCTGCCGCCGGACGACGCCGCCTACGACGCCGGCCTGCGCGCGCGCCTCGTTCCGGACGCTCCCTGCCCGCACGGCGCGCGCGTGCTGCTCGAGCTCGACTACCTGGGCGACGCCGCGCGCCTGTACGCGGACGGCGTGCTCGTCGACGACCAGTTCGCCGACGGCGAGCCGTGGCTCATCGGCCTGCATCGCTTCCTGCGGGCCGACGGTACCTGGCCCGACTTCGAGCTGCGCATCGTGCCCGCCAACCCCGGACTGCCGATCTTCCTGGAGGTTGCGGCACGCGAACGCCTGCTGGCCGCCGCCCCGCGCCGCGCCGGCGTGCTCACGGCCCGCGCACGCATCCTGCGCCGCTCCCGGCTGCAATTCCGACCGAACGAGGCCCCGCAATGGCTGGACTGAGCCTGCAATCGCTGGTCAAGCGCTACAACGAGCAGGTGCTCGTGCTGAAGGACGTGAGCCTGGACGTGGCCGACGGCGAGTTCTGCGTCTTCGTCGGCCCGAGCGGCTGCGGCAAGTCCACGTTGCTGCGCATGATCGCGGGGCTGGAGGACATCAGCGCGGGCGAGCTGCGCATCGGCGGCGAGCGCGTGAACGAGCGCGCGCCGTCGCAACGCAACGTGGCGATGGTGTTCCAGAACTACGCGCTGTACCCGCACATGTCGGTGGCCGAGAACATCGGCTTCGGCCTGGGCCTGGCCGGCGTCGACAAGCCGACCGCGGGCCGGCGCATCGCGCAGATCGCGCAGATGCTGCAGATCTCGCACCTGCTCGATCGCAAGCCGGCGTCGCTCTCGGGCGGGCAGCGCCAGCGCGTGGCCATCGGGCGCGCCCTGGTGCGCGAGCCCGGGGTCTTCCTGTTCGACGAGCCGCTGTCCAATCTCGACGCCGCGCTGCGCACGCAGACCCGCGTCGAGATCGCGCGCCTGCACCGCCAGTACGCCCGCGCGGCCTCGATCTACGTGACGCACGACCAGGTCGAGGCGATGACGCTGGCCGACAAGATCGTGCTGCTGCGCAGCGGCGCCGACGTCCTGACGCAGGGCAGCGTCGCCCAGGTCGGTGCGCCGCTGACGCTGTACCGAGAACCCGCCAACCTGTTCGTCGCCACCTTCCTCGGCTCGCCGAAGATGAACCTGTTGCCCACGACGGTGGCCGCGATCGACGCGCATGGACTGGAGCTGCGCAGCGCCGGCGGCCACGTCCTGCACGCGGCCGTCGCCGTCGACGGCGTCAAGCCGGGCGACGCGGTGACGCTCGGCGCGCGCAGCGAGGATCTGCAACTGCACGCCGAAGGCGGCGTGGGATGCCTGCCTTGCCGTGTGCAGTGGGTCGAACGCCTGGGCGACATGACCTATGCCTACCTCGGCCGCGAGGGCGCGGAGACCCCTCTGGTGATTCGACTGGACGGCCGCAGCACCGCCGGCGTCGGCGACGGCGTACACCTGCACTGGCCGCCGACCTCCTGCCATGTGTTCGACGGCACCGGCACCGCCTTGCGGAGGCTCACACCGTGAGCGCCTCTCGCCGACTCGTGCTGCGGGCCGCCGCCGCCGGCGCGTTGGGCCTGCCCGCGCTCGCGCGCGCCGGCAGCGCGCCGCTGAAGGTCTGGATCAACGGCGACAAGGGCTGGCATGGCCTGGCCCATGCCTGCGCGGCGTTCGAGCGCGACACCGGCGTCGCCGTCCAGGTCGAGCATCCGGAAAACGCCATCGCCAAGTTCGAGCAGGCCGCCGCGGCCGGCAAGGGTCCCGACGTCTGGATCTGGCCGCATGACCGCCTGGGCAGCTGGGCCAGCGCCGGCCTGATCGCGCCGATCACACCGTCCGCCGCCACGCGCGCCGGCATCGACGACCAGGCCTGGAGCGCCTGGCAGCTCAAGGGTTCGACCTGGGGCTTTCCGCTTGGCATGGAAACGGTGGCGCTGCTGTACAACAGGAAGCTCGTGCCGACGCCACCGGCCACGTGGGATGACGTCGTCGCGCTCGACCGGCGCCTCGCCACGCAGGGCAAGCACGCGATCCGCTGGTGGATGACCGAGGTCTACTACAGCTGGGGCCTGTTCGCCGCCGGCGGCGGCTACGCCTTCGCACGCCGGCCCGACGGCAGCTACGACGGCCGCGACACCGGCGTCGCCACGCCCGGGTCGATCAAGGCGGTCGAGGTGATGCTGGATCTGGTCAAGCGCGGCGCGCTGCCACGCACGGTGACCTATGCCGACGCCGAGGCCGCGATCAACCAGGGCGAGGTCGCAATGACCTTCAACGGCCCCTGGGGCTGGGGCAACCTGCGCAAGAGCGGCATCGACTTCGGCGTCGCGCCGTATCCGCGCATCGGCGACCACCCCGGCGGTTCGTTCGTCGGCGTGCTGGGCGCGATGATCTCGAGCGCCAGCCGCCAGCGCGAACTCGCGCACACCTTCATCGAGGACTACCTGCTGACGCTGCCCAGCCTGCGTGCGATCGACGCGGACGTGCCGCTGGGCGTGCCCGCCAGCAAGGCGCTGTACGCCGAGCGTTCGGTGGATCCGCTGATCGCCGGCAGCATGGCCGCCGTGCGTGCGGGCGTGCTCATGCCCAGCAATCCGGAGATGACCCGCTTCTGGACGGCGATGCAGGCGGCGCTGCAGAACATCATGCAGGGGCGTGAGGCCGTCGTCCCCGGCCTGCAACGCGCCGCGGCGCGCATCGTGGGGGGCGCATGAACCGCACGACGATCCTCGTCCGGCTGCTGCAGCTCCTTGGCGTCCTGGCACTGGTCGCCGCGCTCGCGCTGGCCTTCGCACTGCACGCCGCGCGCGCGAGCGGCTGGGCGCTGGTGGTGATCGCGCTGGCCGCGCTCGCCGTCTGGGTCTACGTCAGCCCGCGCTTCATGGCTTGGCGCTACATCGTGCCCGGCGCGCTGGCCGCCGCCGTGTTCATCGTGTTCCCGATGGCGTACACGCTGGGCATCAGCTTCACGAACTACAGCGGCGAGCACCTGCTGTCGTTCGACCGTGCCACCGACGTGCTGCTCGCGCGCGGCGACGGTGACGGCCGCAGCCTCGCGTTCACGCTCGAGCCGGCCGGTGGCAAGCTGCGGCGTCTGCGCTTCGTGGCCGATGATGGCGCGCGCTTCGCGAGCCAGCCCTTCACGCTCGGAGAAACCGTGCGCGTGCCGCTGGCGGCCGACCCGCAAGCACCGGGCGGCGCAGCGGCTGCCATGCGCGAGCTCGCGGAAGACGTCACTGCGCTGCGCCGAGTGACCGCGGTGCTGCCCGACGGCAGCGAGATGCGCCTGTTGAGCCTGAGCCGCTTCGCGGTGGAGCATCCGGCCTACACGCGCGTCGACGAGCGCATGCTGCGCGCGACGCGCGACGGCAGCCTGCTGAAGGCCGACATGGCCGATGGCTGGTGGCGCCGGGCGGACGGCTCACCGGTGACGCCGGGCTTCCGCACCGAGGTCGGCCTGGCCAACTACCGCAGCATCTTCACCGAAGCTCGCTTCTACCAGCCGTTCGGGCGGGTGTTCGCATGGACGGTCTCGTTCGCGGCGCTCAACACGCTGTTCACCTTCGCCATCGGCCTGCTGCTGGCGGTCGCGATGAACTGGGAGGCGATCCGCGGCAAGACGGGCTACCGCATCGCGCTGTTCCTGCCCTATGCGGTGCCGGCCTTCATCTCGATTCCCGTGTTCCGTGGCCTGTTCAACGAGAACCTCGGCGAGATCAACCTGGTGCTGTACCAGTTGTTCGGCGTGCGGCCGGGCTGGTTCAGCGACGCGACGCTGGCACGCACGATGGTGCTGATCGTCAATACGTGGCTCGGGTACCCGTACATGATGATCCTGTGCATGGGCCTGATCAAGGCCATCCCGGGCGAGCTGTACGAAGCCTCGGCGCTGGTCGGTGCCGGGCCCTGGATGAACTTGTGGCGCATCACGCTGCCGCTGATCGCCAGGCCCATGGCGCCGCTGCTGGTGGCGTCGTTCGCGGCCAACTTCAACAACCTCACGCTGGTGGCGCTGCTGACCAACGGCGCGCCCGACTACCTCGACACCGCCGTGCCGGTGGGCGCCACCGACCTGTTGGCGTCCTACACCTACCGCATCGCGTTCCAGGACTCGGGCCAGCACTACGCGCTTGCCTGCGCGATCGCGTCGATCGTCTTCCTCATCGTGGCGACGTTGGCCGTGGCCAACCTGCGCCTGTTCAAGATCGGGCGGCAGCCCGTCCGCTAGGAGCCCTCGATGGCCGTCGTCACTCCCTCCAACCAGCGCTGGCGCGTGCTCGCGGTGCACGCCGCGCTGCTGGCCTTCATCGCGCTCACGATGCTGCCGCTGCTGATGATCCTGTCGATCTCGCTTCGCCCGGGCAACTTCGCCGGCGGCAGCCTGATCCCCCACTCGCTGACGCTGGACCACTGGAAGCTCGCGCTGGGCATCTCCGTGCCGGGCCCGGACGGCAAGCTCGAGGCGCCGCCGTTCCCGGTGCTGCAGTGGATCGCCAATTCGATGAAGGTGGCGCTGGTGTCGGCCACCGTGGCGCTGCTGCTGTCGATCACCGCGGCCTACGCCTTCGCGCGCATGCGCTTCCGCGGCAAGCGACTGACGCTCGATGCGCTGCTGCTGCTGCAGATGTTTCCCTCGGTGCTCGCGCTGGTGGCGATCTACGCGCTGTTCGACCGCATCGGCGACTGGGTGCCCTGGCTGGGCCTGAACAGCCACTGGAGCCTGGTGCTGGCCTACAGCGGCGGCATCGCCCAGTACGTGTGGCTGATCAAGGGCTATTTCGAGAGCCTGCCGGTGGAGCTGGAGGAGGCCGCGGCCGTCGACGGCGCAACCCCGCTGGTGGCCTTCGTGCGCGTGCTCCTGCCGCTGGCCGGCCCGATCCTGGCGGTGGTGTTCGTGCTGGCATTCCTGGCCGCGATGATCGAGTATCCGATCGCCTCGGTGCTGCTGCACGACGAATCGCAACTCACGCTGGCCGTGGGCTCGCGCTTGTTCCTGTTCAACCAGCGCTACCTGTGGGGCGACTTCGCGGCCACCGCGATCCTGGCCGGCTTCCCGCTGACGCTGCTGTTCCTGTTCACGCAACGCTGGCTGGTGTCGGGGCTGTCCGCCGGCGCGGTGAAGGGCTGACGGCGATGCGACGCACGCTGCTTTCCTGCCTCGCCGCCCTGCTCGTCGCGCCGGCATTCGCCCGCGCCGACGAGTTCATCGCGGGTGCCGACGTCTCCATGCTGGCCGAGGTCGAGCGCCACGGCGGCAAGTTCTCGAGCGCCGACGGCAAGCCCGGCGACGCGCTGCAGATCCTCAAGGACGCCGGCGTGAACTGGGTGCGCCTGCGCCTCTGGCACACGCCGGTGGCGGCGGCCGACGTCGTCGAGGACGGCCGCGTCGTCCTGAAGAAGGGCTCCGCCGTGGGCGGCGGCAACAACGGCCTGGCCACCACGATGCGGCTGGCGCGCCGCGCGAAGGCGCAGGGCCTGAAGGTGCTGCTGGACATCCACTACAGCGACTTCTGGGCCGACCCGCAGACGCAGGCCAAGCCCGCCGCCTGGACCGAGCTGCACGGCGCCGCGCTGCAGGCCGCGGTGCGCGAATACACCGCCGACGTGCTGGAGGCGCTCGACGCCGTCGGCGCATCGCCCGACATGGTGCAGATTGGCAACGAGACCAACGCCGGCATGCTGTGGCCCGACGGCCAGACCTGGTCGGCCGACAAGAACGCCAGGATCGGCGGCGAAGCCGCCTTCGCCGCGTTGCTGCGCGCGGGCATCGCCGGCGTGCGCGCCAACGACGCGCGCAACGGCCGCCACCTGCCCGTGATGCTGCACCTGGCCGGCGG
>DASQCX010000535.1:0-1634 GCA_035634455.1 Burkholderiaceae bacterium | reverse complement strand
CCACCGCCGCGAGCACCGTCTGCGGGAGATCGGAAAGCAGCGAGTTCAGGAACAACAGCAGCACTGCCACCAGGCCCGCGCCCACCAGCCCCGTGAGCTGGCTCTTGGCGCCCGACTGTTCGGCCACCGCGGTCCTCGAGCCGCTGGTCGAGATGGCGAATCCCTGAAACAGCCCGGCGGCGATGTTCGCGGCGCCCATGCCGATCATCTCCTGGTTGGGCTCGACCTCTTCCCCGCGGCGGGCGGCGAAGCTCGTGGCGGTGGCGATCGTGTCCGTCAGCGACACCAGCGTGATACCGACCGCGGCGATCAGCAGCGGGCCGACGTCGTTGGCGTTGGTCCAGGGGAAGGTGGGGCTGGGAACGCCCTGGGGCAGCGCGCCCACCGTTGCCACGCCCTCGTCTGACAGTCCGAAGACGGCGGACACGACGGTCGCGCCAACCACGGCCACCAGCACAGCGGGCACGCGCGTGATCGCGCGGGGAAGCAGGAACAGCACAGCCAGCACGGCGAGGCCCACGATCAGCGTCGTGGCGTGCGTTTCGTCGAGGTTTTCGAAGAACACGCGCACCTCCTTCAGAAACGAGTCGGCGTGCGTGGAGAAGCCGAACAGCTTCGGCAGCTGGCCGACGATGATCGTGACGGCCAGCCCGTTCATGTAACCCACCTGCACCTCCTTGGACAGCAGGTCGGCGACGAAGCCCAGTTTCCCCACCCCAAGCCCGATCTCGGTGAGCCCCACGAGCAGCGCCAGCATGCCCGCCAGGGCGAGCGCGGTCGCGCTGCCACCGCCGGCTAGCAGCGGCGTGATCGCCGCCAGGATCAGCGGCGAGATCGATGAGTCGGGGCCGAGCACGAGCACGCGGGAGGGGCCAAGCAGCGCGTAACCGACGAGGCAGGCAATCGTCGTGTACAGGCCGGTGACCGCCGGAAGCCCGGCGAGCTCCGCGTAGGCCATGCCCTGAGGCACGAGGATCGCCGCCAGCACGGCGCCGGCCACCAGGTCCGCGCGCAGCCAGGAGCGCTGGTAGGAGTGCAGCAGGCGCACCCCGGGCACCCACCGCTGGGTCTGGGCAAGGGTGGGCAGCTTCACGGTCGCCAACCGACAGCGCCAGGCCGGCGCCCGCGCCGGGCGCGCCGCAGCCAGCCCGCGCGGCTCACCGCGCGGCGGCCAGCGCGGCTCACCGCGCGGCGCCCGTTGCGGTGCTGGGGCGCTCGGGCGCCGTCTCGCTCCGCCACCCGTCGGCCTGCAGAGCGCCGTCCTGCGAGCGCGCGCTCGCGGTCAGGGCCTGTGCCGCGGCGCCCGCGCCGATGCCGATCACGACGCCGGCCACTGCGTCGCTCGGGTAGTGGACGCCGAGGTGCACGCGCGAGTAGGCGACGGCCGCCGCCAGCGGTAGGAGCACGGGCGCCAGCGGCGGCAGCTCGGCTGATGCGGCGGTGGCGAACGCGAACGCGGCGGCGCTGTGACCGGATGGGAACGAGGTCGATCTGGGCATGTGGATGAGCGCCGGCTGCGAGGGGTGAAACGGACGCCGCCGGCGCACGAGCAGCTTGGCCGGGCCGTTGGCGACGGCCGCCGCGATCGCCAGCGCGATCACGCCGTGCCCCGCCGCCCGGCGTCCCCGCGGCCC
>DASQCX010000534.1:0-4792 GCA_035634455.1 Burkholderiaceae bacterium | reverse complement strand
GCGACCGAACAGCGATTGGACGGCGGTCTCGACCGCCTCTTCGGCTTGCTTCAGGGAATCCAAACGACTGCTTCCTGCGGTGGAACGTGCGCGTGACGGTTGCCGTCCACCTCATTCCGGGTTCACGGATACGCGCCCGCGGCAGGTCGTGCCGGTGCGTGCGCGCTTAGAATCAGGCGAAGTTTTCGAGGAAGTTGTCGACAAAAGACGACAGGAAGTTCGAAATCGCCAGTTTTCGCTCGCTGGATCGGTTGCCATGTGGTATTGGCTGCCGTCCCGCGCGAGCGGACTATAACAGTCGGATGTAAAGTGGATCCCCCAAAAGAGGGGGCTTTACAGTCTCCTTTCCAGGCTTTGCGACCGACCGCGGCCTCCCTTCCGGAGGCCCGGCACGGCAGGGCCTCGCATGCCGCCCGTCCCTTTCTTCACCCGATGACCGCCACGCCCGCCGCTTCCGAACACCCGATCACCGACCGCGTCCGCGAGGCGCTGCAGGTCAGCCTGCGCGGCTGCGACGAACTGCTGCCGCAGGCCGACTGGCTCAAGAAGCTGGCGCGCTCCGAGGCCACGGGCACGCCGCTGCGCATCAAGCTGGGCCTGGATCCGACGGCGCCCGACATCCACATCGGCCACACCGTCGTCCTGAACAAGATGCGCCAGCTCCAGGACCTGGGGCACACGGTCATCTTCCTGATCGGCGACTTCACCTCGCTGATCGGCGACCCGTCCGGCCGCAACAACACGCGCCCCCCGTTGACGCACGAGCAGATCAAGGCCAACGCCGAGACCTACTACCGGCAGGCCAGCCTGGTGCTGGATCCGGGCAAGACGGAGATCCGCTACAACAGCGAGTGGAGCGACCCGCTGGGCGCGCGCGGCATGATCCAGCTCGCGGCCAAGTACACCGTGGCGCGCATGATGGAGCGCGACGACTTCACCAAGCGCTTCGCGGCGCAGACGCCCATCAGCGTGCACGAGTTCCTGTACCCGCTGATGCAGGGCTACGACTCGGTCGCGCTCAAGAGCGACCTCGAGCTGGGCGGCACCGACCAGAAGTTCAACCTGCTGGTGGGCCGCCACCTGCAGCAGGAGTACGGCCAGGAGCCGCAGTGCATCCTGACGATGCCGCTGCTCGAGGGCCTGGACGGCATCGAGAAGATGTCCAAGTCCAAGAACAACTACGTCGGCATCACGGAGCCGGCCAACACGATGTACGCCAAGATCCTGTCGATCAGCGACGTGCAGATGTGGAAGTGGTACACGCTGCTGAGCTTCCGCAGCGAGTCCGAGATCGCCCGCCTGAAGGCCGAGATCGAGGCGGGGCGCAACCCGAAGGACGCCAAGGTGATGCTCGCCAAGGAGATCACCGCGCGCTTCCACTCGGCCGCCGCCGCGGACGCCGCGGAGCAGGACTTCCAGAACCGCGCCGCCGGTGGCATCCCGGACGACATCAAGGACGTCGCGCTGTCGGGCGCGCCGATGGGCGTCGCGGCGGTGCTCTGCGCGGCCGGCCTGGTGCCGTCCAACGGCGAGGGCAACCGCAAGATCGAGCAGGGCGGCGTGCGCATCGATTCGGCCGTCGTCAGCGACAAGGGCCTGAAGCTGGGCGCCGGCACCTACGTGATGCAGGTCGGCAAGCGCAGCTTCGCGCGCGTCACGCTGACGGCCTGAGCGCCGCCTCGCTTCAGTTCTTCTGCAGGTACTTCAGCAGCGGCTCGTCGTAGGCCGCCGTGCCGTGGTGCGCGAAGTTCAGCGCCGGGTCGACCAGCACCTGGCCGCCGAGGGCGCGCCAGCGGTCGCAGAAGGTGAAGTCCTCGCCGACGAACTGGCCGTCGACGATGGCGGTGTCGAACAGCGCGTAGAAGCGGTCGCCGTCCGGCGCCGCCGGGTCTCGCAGGCGCAGGGCGGGATGCGCGGCCACCATCTTGTCCAGGCAGTCGCGCCGCAGCCGCATGAAGCCGGTGCCCGCGCGCTCGGCGGCGACCAGGCCCTGGGCGTCCATCGCGATGCCGGGGCCGAACTTGACGGCGAAGTCGATCTTCGCGCGGCTCTTGCGCTGGTAGACGCCGGCGACGAAGGGCGTGTCGTGCGACGCCAGCCGCAGCAGGTCCTGGGCCTGCCACGACAGGTCGGCGTCGATGAAGACGAGGTCGCTGCAGTCGCTGGCCAGGAAGCGCGCGACGAGCTTGTTGCGGGCGTCGGCGATCAGGCTGTTGCCGATCTCGAAGTCGATCTGCGGCGAGCGCCAGCCGCGCTGCTGCAGCAGCGTGATGCTGCGCGCCAGCGCGGCCGCGTAGTGCGCGCTGACGTTGCCGTCGAGGCAGGGCGTGGCGATGAACAGCGTGGGCGGGGAGGCGGGCATGGCGCGGGTGGCGGCAACGGGCGGTTCATCGTACGCGAAGCCCCGGCCGCGCGCGGTCAGTAGACTCTCGCCATGAGCACTCCGACTCCCCCGCTCGACGCGCTGCTGCAGCGCGCCGACCGCCTGCTGGCCCGCCTCGAGGGCCTGCTGCCCGCGCCGGCCGCCGAACCCGACTGGTCGGCGGCCATCGCCTTCCGCTATCGCAAGCGCCCCGCGGGCGTGCTCGAGCCGGTGCGCCACGTCGCGCCGATCGCGCTGGACAACCTCAGGGAAGTCGACGCGCAGAAGGAGCGCCTGCGTGCCAACACGGCGCAGTTCGTGGCCGGGCGCCCGGCCAACAACGTGCTGCTGACCGGCGCGCGCGGCACCGGCAAGAGCTCGCTGATCAAGGCCTGCCTGCACGAGTTCGCGCCGCGCGGCCTGCGGCTGATCGAGGTCGACAAGACCGATCTCGTCGACCTGCCCGACATCGTCGACCTGGTCGACGGCCGCCCCGAGCGCTTCATCGTCTACTGCGACGACCTGAGCTTCGACGAGGGCGAGGCCGGCTACAAGGCGCTGAAGTCGATGCTCGACGGCACGATCTCGGCCGCGTCGGACAACGTGCTGGTGTACGCGACCTCCAACCGCCGTCACCTGCTGCCCGAGCAGATGAAGGACAACCTCGCCGCCACGCACGACGAGGACGGCGAACTGCATCCCGGCGAGGCGATCGAGGAGAAGATCTCGCTGTCCGAGCGCTTCGGCCTGTGGATCAGCTTCTATCCGTTCAGCCAGCCGGAGTACTTGGCCATCGTCGGCCAGTGGCTGCGCCATTTCGGGCTGGACGACGCCACCGTCGCGGGCCTGCGCGGCGAGGCGCTCGTGTGGGCGCTGGAGCGCGGCTCGCGCTCGGGCCGCGTGGCCTGGCAGTTCGCGCGCGACCGCGCCGGCCGGCTGGAGGATGCGAAGTGAGCGGCAAGCCTGTCGAAATCAGCGACGCCGACCGGCGCGCGCACACCGCCATCGTCGATGCCGAGGACGCGCCCTCGCACTACGGCGAGCGCCAGATCACCGAGGTCGCGGTGGGCGTGCTGGTCGATCCCGACGGCCGCTTCCTGCTGACCTCGCGCCCGGCGGGCAAGGTCTACGCCGGCTACTGGGAGTTCCCGGGTGGCAAGCTCGAGGCCGGCGAGACGGTGGAGCAGGCGCTGCGGCGCGAGCTGCACGAGGAGATCGGCATCACCATCGGCCCCGCCCAGCCCTGGCACACGCTGATGATGGACTACCCGCACGCCCGTGTCCGCCTGAACTTCTGCAAGGTGTTCGAGTGGCGCGGCGAGTTCGAGATGCGCGAAGGCCAGCGCATGGCCTGGGAGACGCTGCCGGTGGCCAGCGTGCCGGTGCTGCCGGGCACGATCCCCGTGCTGGAATGGTTCGCCCGGGAGCGCGGCTTCGCGGGCGCGACGCACACGGCCTGACACGGGCTTCGCTACACTGGCCGCATGACCTGGCTCGACGACGTGAAATGGGATCGCGACGGCCTCGTGCCGGTGATCGCGCAGGAGCGCGGCACCGGCGACGTGCTGATGTTCGCGTGGATGAACCGCGAGGCGCTCGCGCGCACCGCCCAGACCGGTCGCGCCGTCTACTGGAGCCGCTCGCGGCAGAAGCTGTGGGCCAAGGGCGAGGAGTCGGGCCACGTGCAGCAGGTGCACCAGATCCGGCTCGACTGCGACAACGACGTCGTCCTGCTGGAGATCACCCAGCTGGGCCACGAGCCCGGCATCGCCTGCCACACCGGCCGCCACAGCTGCTTCTTCCAGAAGCTGGTGGACGGCAGCTGGACGCCGGTGGAGCCGGTGCTGAAGGATCCCGAGAGCATCTACAAATGAACGGCAACGACAGCCTGGCCCGCCTCGCCGCGGTGATCGAATCGCGCAAGCCCGCCAACGGCGGCGACCCGGGCGCCAGCTACGTGGCGCGGCTGTTCGACAAGGGCACCGACGCGATCCTGAAGAAGGTGGGCGAGGAAGCCACCGAGACGGTGATGGCCGGCAAGGACGGCGATCCCAGGAAGATCGTCTACGAGGTGGCCGACCTGTGGTTCCACTCGATGATCGCGCTGAGCCACTTCGGGCTGTCGCCGGCCGACGTGCTGCACGAGCTCGAGCGCCGCGAAGGCCTGTCCGGCCTCGAGGAGTTCGCGTTGCGCAAGGCGCAGAAACGCGACGGCGAGCCGTCCTGAACACGTCGAAGCGAAGGGGAGACCATGGGCAACGAGATCCAGACCACCCAGGGCGACGAGCCGCGCACCCTCACGAACGTGATGTACGCGCTGCACACGATCACCTGGTTCTCCGGCGGCATCTTCTCGGTGATCGCCATCATCATCAACCTGGCGAAGTCCGGCGACCTGCCGGACGACTTCTATCGCAGCCACTGGCGTTG
>DASQCX010000533.1:0-5827 GCA_035634455.1 Burkholderiaceae bacterium | reverse complement strand
GGCCGTGGCGCGTCCGCTGCCTGCCGTCCTGGCGCCGGTCGCCGACCTGGGCAACCGGCCCGAGCAGCGCGTGCCCATGTCGCGGCTGCGCGCGCGCGTCGCGGAGCGCCTGCTGCAGTCGCAGTCGCAGAACGCGATCCTGACCACCTTCAACGAAGTCGACATGGCCCCGGTCATGGCGCTGCGCAAGAAGTACCAGGAGAAGTTCGAGAAGGAACACGGCGTCAAGCTCGGCTTCATGAGCTTCTTCGTCAAGGCCGCGGTCGCCGCGCTCAAGCGCTATCCGGTGATCAACGCCTCGGTCGACGGCAACGACATCGTCTACCACGGCTACTTCGACATCGGCATCGCCGTCGGCTCGCCGCGCGGCCTGGTCGTGCCCATTCTGCGCAACGCCGACCAGATGACCTTCGCCGAGATCGAGAAGAAGATCGCCGAGTTCGGCCAGAAGGCCAAGGACGGCAAGCTGTCGCTCGAGGAGCTCACCGGCGGCACGTTCTCCATCTCCAACGGCGGCACCTTCGGCTCGATGCTGTCGACGCCCATCATCAACCCGCCGCAGTCGGCCATCCTGGGCGTGCACGCCACCAAGGATCGCGCGGTGGTGGTCGACGGGCAGATCGTCATCCGCCCGATGAACTACCTGGCGATGTCCTACGACCACCGGATCATCGACGGCCGCGAAGCCGTGCTGGGCCTGGTCGCGATGAAGGATGCGCTGGAAGATCCGTCGCGCCTGCTGTTCGACATCTGAGGAAGCGACGACCATGAGCAAGAATTTCGACGTCGTCGTCATCGGCGGCGGCCCCGGCGGCTACATCGCGGCGATCCGCGCGGCGCAGCTGGGCATGAACGTCGCCTGCGTCGACGAGTGGAAGAACGACAAGGGCGGCCCGGCCCCGGGCGGCACCTGCACCAACGTCGGCTGCATTCCGTCCAAGGCGCTGCTGCAGTCGTCCGAGCACTTCGAGCACGCCGGCCACGGCTTCGCCGACCACGGCATCTCGCTCGAGAAGCTCGCCATCGACGTGCCGAAGATGCTGGCCCGCAAGGCCAGCGTCGTGAAGCAGAACAACGACGGCATCCTCTACCTGTTCAAGAAGAACAAGGTCGCGTTCTTCCACGGCCGCGCCAGCTTCGTGAAGGCGGTGGACGGTGGCTACGAGATCAAGGTCGCCGGCGCCGCGGAAGAGACGCTGGTCGGCAAGCAGGTGATCGTGGCCACCGGCTCGAACGCCCGCGCGCTGCCGGGCGCGCCGTTCGACGAGGACAAGATCCTGTCCAACGACGGCGCGCTGCGCATCGGTGCCGTGCCCAAGACGCTTGGCGTGATCGGCTCGGGCGTCATCGGCCTGGAGATGGGCTCGGTGTGGCGCCGCCTCGGCGCGCAGGTGACCATCCTCGAGGCGCTGCCAACGTTCCTGGGCGCGGCCGACGAGTCCATCGCCAAGGAGGCGGCCAAGGCCTTCGCCAAGCAGAACCTCAAGATCGAGCTGGGCGTGAAGGTCACCAAGGTCGATGCGGGCGGCAAGGGCGTGTCGGTCTCCTACACCGACGCCAAGGGCGCCGAGCAGGTGCTGGCGGTCGACAAGCTGATCGTGTCGATCGGCCGCGTCGCCAACACCATCGGCCTGAACCCCGAGGCCGTCGGCCTGAAGCTGGACGAGCGCGGCATGGTCGTGGTCGATGCCGAGTGCCGGACGAACCTGCCCGGCGTCTGGGCCATCGGCGACGTCGTGCGCGGCCCGATGCTGGCGCACAAGGCCGAGGAAGAGGGCGTGGCGGTGGCCGAGCGCATCGCGGGTCAGCACGGCCACGTCAACTTCAACACGGTGCCCTGGGTCATCTACACCAGCCCCGAGATCGCGTGGGTGGGCCAGACCGAAGCGCAGCTCAAGGCCGAAGGCCGCGCCTACAAGGCCGGCCAGTTCCCGTTCCTCGCGAACGGCCGCGCGCGCGCGCTGGGCGACACCACCGGCTTCGTCAAGTTCATCGCCGACGCGAAGACCGACGAGATCCTGGGCGTGCACATGATCGGCCCGATGGTCTCGGAGCTGATCGCGGAGGCCTGCGTGGCGATGGAGTTCAAGGCCTCGGCCGAGGACATCGCGCGTATCTGCCATGCGCACCCGTCGCTGTCCGAGGCGACCAAGGAAGCCGCGCTCGCTGTCGACAAGCGCACGCTGAATTTCTGATCCCTGCCTTCCGGCATCCATGCGGGCCGACGCCTCTCGCAATGCGACGAGGTCGCGGCCCGCAGTCATGTCCGGCCTTCGAATCGAGTAGATGACCACGGTTACCGAGCTCTATCAACAGACGCTGGCCGAGCGCGGCTTCCAGGCCGACGCCGCGCAGCTGAACGCCGTCGCGGCCCTGCAGCGCTGCGAGGACGAGTGGGTGGCGTACAAGTCGCGCCGCTCCAACGCGATCACCAAGATGCTGGTGCGCCCGCCGATCCCGCGCGGCGTGTACATGTACGGCGGGGTGGGGCGCGGCAAGAGCTTCCTGATGGACTGCTTCTTCCAGTCCGTGCCGCTCAAGCGCAAGGTGCGGCTGCACTTCCACGAGTTCATGCGCGAGGTACACCGCGAGCTGCAGGACCTCAAGGGCGTGCCCGACCCGCTGCAGGAACTCGGGCGCCGCATCTCGCTGCGCTACAGGCTGATCTGCTTCGACGAGTTCCACATCGCCGACGTCACCGACGCGATGATCCTGTACCGGCTGCTGCTGTCGCTGTGCGACCACCGCGTCTCGTTCGTCACGACGTCCAACTTCAAGCCCGACGATCTGTACCCGAACGGCCTGAACCGCGACCGCATCCTGCCGGCGATCGCGCTGCTCAACGAGAGGCTGGAGGTCATCAACGTCGATGCCGGCACCGACTACCGCCGGCGCACGCTCACCGACGCCAAGCTGTACCACACGCCGCTGGGCCCGGAGGCCGACGCCGACATGACGGCCACCTTCGACCTGCTCGCCGAGGCGCGCGACGAGGATCCGCTGCTGCACATCGAGCACCGCGAGATCCGTGCGCGCCGTCGCGCCGGCGGCGTCGTCTGGTTCGACTTCAAGGCGCTGTGCGGCGGCCCGCGCTCGATGAACGACTACCTCGAGCTCGCGACGCAGTTCCACACGGTGATGCTGTCGGACGTGCCGCAGATGTCGCCGCGGCTCGCCTCGGAGGCGCGCCGCTTCACCTGGCTGGTGGACGTGCTGTACGACCGCCGCGTCAAGCTGGTGGTCTCGGCCGAGGTGCCGCCCGAGCAGCTGTACCTCGACGGCCCGCTGGCGCACGAGTTCCCGCGCACGATCTCGCGGCTGCAGGAGATGCAGTCGCAGGAATACCTCGCCATCGCCAAGCGCGACGTCGACACCAGCCTGACCTGAGGCCTCACGCGCGCGCGAGGCTCAGGCCGCGGCGCCGGCGGCGTCGCGCCGCGCCAGCAGCAGCCCCGTGCCGAAGCTGGCCGCCATGACGGCGACGATGGCGCCGGCGATCCACTCGCCGTTCGCCTCGGCCCAGCCGGCGACCGGGCCGGACAGCTGCGCCGCCGCGCCGATGGCGGCGGTCGCGAGGCTGACGAAACTCACCGCCACGCACATCACCCGCGACGCCCGTGCCGAGCCGGCGCCCGGCCGCTGGATCAGCCGCGCCACCCACCAGCCGTTGAGGCCGTCGGTGACGATCATGCCGGCCGCGAACGCCCCCGCCAGCAGTGCCACCGCGCCGAGGCCGTGGTGCGCGACGCCCGTGGCGGCCATCAGCGCGGCCTGCGTGACGGTGTCGAACGACAGCGCGAACAGCACGCCGACGCCCATCGCCGCGCGACGCGAGCAGGCCCGCAGCGCGCCGTCGAACAGGCGGCTGCGCCAGCCCGTGAGGGCTACCCGCGCGCCGGGGGCCGTGCGCTGCCAGGCGACGAGGTTGAGCACGCCCAGCAGCACCAGCATCGCGATCGATGTCCAGGCGCCGAACGGCTCCAGCCACGCGGGCGCGTTCCACGCATGGGCCGTCGCGGCCACCGCCAGCGCCACGGCCATCACCACGCCGCCGTGGCCCATCGAGAACCACACGCCGGTGCGGCGCGCCAGCGCGGGGCGTGCCTGGGCGTTGCAGCGCGTCATGGCGTCGATGGCGGCGAGATGGTCGGCGTCGACGCCATGGCGCATGCCCAGCACCAGCGCGACGAGCGCGAGGCCGAGCAGCGGCGACAGCGTGGCGGCGGCTTCCATGGGATCGGACGACTATAGACCCGTAGCGGCATGCACGGCGCATGCCATTTCTACGGCTGGCGCACGGTCGGCGTCGATTCCGGTCGGCCGCGGGCGGATGCCCGATCGCGGGTCATACTGCCATGCCAACCGATCCTGAACGGGGCGCAATGCATCCATATTGGGCGATGCGCACTGAAACGGTGTTCTGACGCGAGCCTGGCAGCGACTATCAGTGGCTCGCACCGCTTCATTTGCGAGCACGGATATTGCATTCTGGTGCGCCGGCTTCGAAGCCGCACCATCGTGGAATGCGGTAGGCCCCTTCGTGAAAGAAGAAGATGGAGACCTCGAGACAAGGCGACGTCCTGTTCCTGCTGCTGGGCGCGGTGATGGTGCTGGCGATGCACGCCGGCTTCGCGTTCCTGGAGCTGGGCACCGTGCGCAAGAAGAACCAGGTGAACGCGCTGGTGAAGATCCTGGTCGACTTCTCGGTATCGACGGTCGCGTACTTCTTCGTCGGCTACCTGGTGGCCTACGGCACGTCGTTCTTCGTCGATGCGCGGCATCTCGCGCTGCACAGCGGCTACGAGCTGGTGCGCTTCTTCTTCCTGATGACGTTCGCGGCGGCGGTGCCGGCCATCGTGTCGGGCGGCATCGCCGAGCGCGCGCGCTTCGAGCCGCAGCTGGCCGCGACGGCGGTCATCGTCGGCCTGGCCTACCCGCTGCTGGAGGGCGCGGCCTGGAACGACCGCTTCGGCATCCAGGCCGTGTTCAAGAGCTGGTTCGGCGCGCCGTTCCACGACTTCGCCGGCAGCGTCGTCGTGCACGCGATGGGCGGCTGGGTGGCGCTGGCGGCGGTGCTGCTGCTGGGGCCGCGCGCCAACCGCTATCGCAAGGACGGCGCGATCAGCGCGCACCCGCCGTCCAACATCCCGTTCCTGGCGCTGGGTGCCTGGGTGCTGGCGGTGGGCTGGTTCGGCTTCAACGTGATGAGCGCGCAGACGCTGGACAAGATCTCGGGCCTGGTGGCCGTCAACTCGCTGATGGCGATGGTGGGCGGCACGCTGGTGGCGGTGGTCATGGGCCGCAACGACCCCGGCTTCGCCTACAACGGCCCGCTGGCCGGCCTGGTCGCGGTGTGCGCGGGCTCGGACCTGATGCACCCGATCGGCGCGCTGGTGGTGGGCGGTGTGGCCGGCGCGATCTTCGTGCGCCTGTTCACGCTGACGCAGAACCGCTGGAAGATCGACGACGTCCTGGGCGTCTGGCCGCTGCATGGGCTGTGCGGCGCCTGGGGCGGCGTCGCGGCGGGCATCTTCGGCCAGTCCGCGCTCGGCGGGCTGGGCGGCGTCGCGTTCGGCGCGCAGGTGCTGGGCACGCTGGGCGCGGTGGCGTGGGGCCTGGCGTCGGGCTTCATCGTCTACGGCGCGCTGCGCAAGGTGGTGGGGCTGCGCCTGAGCCAGGAAGAGGAGTTCGAGGGTGCCGACCTGTCGATCCACCGCATCGGCGCCACCCCCGAGCGTGAGGTCAGCTGGTGAAGCGCCTGGGCGGCGGTGCTCAGGCCGAGGCCGCCCGCGCCGGCGCGTTCGCTGTGGCCGCCCGCGTCGGATCG
>DASQCX010000532.1:0-8119 GCA_035634455.1 Burkholderiaceae bacterium | reverse complement strand
CGTAGAGGCGCGCGGCCAGTCGCGCGGCGCGCGAGCGCTCGCCCGGCAGCCGCGTCTCGATGCCGAGCGCGATCGCCCGGCGCGTGACCTCGGCCTCCAGGGCCGTGTCGATGTCGTTGCGCATTGTTGCTGGCTCCATGAGGGTGTCTGCAGCGATGGAGCGTCTCGGACGGGCGGGGGTTCCGCGTCCTTGCGTATGCCAATGTAAAACGCGGCGCGCTTTCAGGATCGTGAAATCGGGAGGTCACGACGCGGTCACGGAGCGGTCACACCTCGTCTAGATGATTGCCCCGGCGCGCAGCCTTGCGCGCCCTGGAGCCCGCCCATGGACGACCTCGCGATCGACGTACGCCAGCTGCACAAGACCTTCGGCGCCGCGCCCGCGCTGCGCGACGTGTCGCTGCAGGTGCGCCGCGGCGAGATGGTCGCGCTGCTCGGGGCTTCCGGCTCGGGCAAGTCGACGCTGCTGCGGCATCTGAACGGCCTGCATCGCGCGGACGCGGGCACCGAGTCCAGCGTCGCCGTGCTCGGGCGCTGCGTGCAGCAGGGCGGCCGCATCGCGCGCGACATCCGCGCCACCCGCTCGCGCGTGGCGGTGGTGTTCCAGCAGTTCAACCTCGTCGAGCGCCTGCCGGTGATGGTCAACGTGCTGGCCGGCGCGCTGCACCGGCTGCCGCTGTGGCGCGGCCTGCTGCGGCGCTTCCCGGCGGCGGAGGTCGCGCGGGCGCACGAGGCCATGACGCGCGTGGGCATCGCGCGGCTCGCGTGGCAGCGCGCGGCGACGCTGTCCGGCGGCCAGCAGCAGCGCGCGGCGATCTCGCGCGCGCTGGTGCAGGGCGCCGAGCTGATCCTGGCCGACGAGCCGATCGCATCGCTCGACCCGGAGGCCAGCCGCAAGGTGATGCAGTCGCTGGCCGACGTCAACCGCGACGTCGGCGTCACGGTGCTGGTGTCGCTGCACCAGGTCGAGTTCGCCTTCGCGTTCTGCCCGCGCACGATCGCGCTGCACGAGGGCCGCGTCGTGTTCGACGGCCCGACGCGCGCGCTGACGCCCGCGCGCCTGCGCGAGCTGTACGGCGCGCAGGTCGGCGAGCTGCTGCCTTCGCCGGCCGCGCCCGCGCCCGAGCAGATACCTGCACCCGTATTCGCCGACGTCGCGCTGCGCGTCGCCTGACCTTCCCGTCTTCCCCAACCCGAGGAGCCTGTCCATGATCCGTCGCAACGCCCTGGCCGTCTTCGCCGCCACCTCCGCGCTGTGGTTCTCCGCCGCGCACGCGCAGACCAGGGAGGTCAACTTCGGCCTCATCTCGACCGAGTCGTCGGCCAACCTCAAGAGCGCCTGGCAGCCGCTGCTGGACGACATGGGCAAGCAGACGGGCCTGAAGATCAACGCGTTCTTCGCCACCGACTACGCCGGCGTCATCGAGGCGATGCGCTTCAACAAGGTGCAGGTCGCGTGGATGGGCAACAAGTCGGCGATGGAGGCGGTCGATCGCTCGGGCGGCGAGATCTTCGCCAAGATCGTGGCCAAGGACGGCAGCGAGGGCTACTACGGCCTGATGATCGTCAACAAGGACAGCCCCATCAAGACGCTGGACGACGTGTGGAAGAACCACGCCAGCCTGACGCTGGGCTTCGGCGACCCGAACTCCACCAGCGGCACCGCGGTGCCTTCGTTCTACGCCTTCGGCCCGGCCAAGGTCGACCCGCTCAAGGACTTCAAGCGCACCGTGCGCGCCAGCCACGAGACCAACCTGCTGGCCGTCGTCAACAGGCAGGTCGACGTCGCCACCAACAACACCGAGAACATGCAGCGCTTCGAGCAGACGCATCCGGAGCAGGCCAGGCAGGTGCGCGAGATCTGGCGCTCGCCGCTGATCGCCAGCGACCCGCTGGTGTGGCGCAAGGACCTCGACGACGGCACCAAGAAGCAGATCCGCGACTTCCTGCTGTCGTACGGCAAGGACGCGCGCGAGAAGGCCATCCTCGCCAACATCGAGTACAGCGGCTTCCGCGCGTCGTCCAACGCGCAGCTGATCCCGATCCGCCAGATCGAGCTGGCGCGCGCCCGCGCCGCCGTCGAGGCCGACACCACGCTCAGCGCCGCCGACAAGGCCAGGAAGCTGGCCGACATCGACGCGCGCCTGGCCGAGCTGGGCCGCCAGGTCGCCAGCGCGAAGTGACGCGGCGCTGACGACGTGGCCGCGAGCAGTCCGACCCTTCCCGCGGCCGCGCCCGTCGCGCCGCCGCGCGCATCGCTGCGCAAGCTGCTGGCCTGGGGCCTGCTGCTCGCGCTGCTGGCGGGCAGTTGGAAGGGCGCGGACATGCGGCCGCTGGAGCTGATCCGCTCGAGCGGCAACATCGCGCAGTTCGTCGACGGCTTCTTCCCGCCGCAGGCCACCGACTGGGGCGACGACCTGAAGGAGCTGCTGGTCACCTTCGAGATCGCGCTGTGGGGCACGGCGCTCGCGGTCGCTTGCGCGATCCCGCTCGGCCTGCTCGCGTCGTCCAACATCGCGCCCTGGTGGATACGGCAGCCGGTACGCCGCGTGCTGGACTGCTGCCGCGCGATCAACGAGATGGTGTTCGCGCTGCTGTTCGTGTCGGCGGTCGGCCTGGGGCCGTTCTCCGGCGTGCTGGCGCTGTGGGTGCACACGACCGGCGTGCTGGCCAAGCTGTTCTCGGAGGCGGTGGAGGCAATCGACCCGCGCCCGGTCGAAGGCATCCGCGCAACCGGCGCGCACCCGCTCAACGTCGTGCTGTACGGCGTGATCCCGCAGGTGGTGCCGCTGTGGGTGTCCTACGCGCTGTACCGCTTCGAGTCCAACGTGCGCTCGGCGTCGGTGCTGGGCATCGTCGGCGCGGGCGGCATCGGCGCGGTGCTGTGGGACGTCATCCGCGCCTTCGAGTACGGCAAGACGGCCTTCGTGCTGATCCTCCTGGTCGTGTCGGTGACGCTGATCGACATGGCCTCCGCCCAGGTGCGCAAGCGCCTGATCTGAAACCGACACCTCATCCATGCCCTCCGACATCCTCGAACGGATCGAGCACTGGTTCGCGCTGCACGGCGCGACCTCCTACGAAGGCAAGCGCCACGAGTCCGTCAGCGCGCTGGCCCATGCGCTGCAGTGCGCGCAGCTGGCCGAGGACGCGCGCGCCGACTCGCAGCTCGTCGCCGCCGCGCTGTTGCATGACGTCGGCCATTTCGTCGCGATCAACGAGGTCGGCGCGATGGCGGACGTCGACGACGCGCACGAGCTGCGCGGCGTCGCCGTCCTGGTGCGCGACTTCCCGCCCGCCGTCGTCGAGCCGATCCGCCTGCACGTGGCCGCCAAGCGCTACCTCACTGCGACCGAGCCCGCCTACCTGCGCGGCCTGTCGCCGGCCTCCGTGCATTCGCTCGCGCAGCAGGGCGGCCCGCTGCGCGGCGGCGAGATCGCCCGCTTCGAGGCGCAGCCCTTCGCCGAGGACGCCGTGCGCCTGCGGCGCTGGGACGACCTGGCGAAGACGCCCGGCCGCGCGACGCCCGGGCTGGACTACTACCTCGCGGTGCTCGACGAGGTGCGCGTGCCGGCCCGGCCGCTGGCCGAA
The DNA here is from genome assembly GCA_035634455.1 of Burkholderiaceae bacterium. Taxonomy (GTDB): domain Bacteria; phylum Pseudomonadota; class Gammaproteobacteria; order Burkholderiales; family Burkholderiaceae_C; genus Scleromatobacter. The sequence goes on along the minus strand of DASQCX010000532.1, from coordinate 4,528 downwards.
CACTGAGCGGCGCGGGGCCCGCGACCCGCGGGTCAGAACGTGTAGGAGGCCCCGATGGTGAACATCGGCCCGACCGCGCCGTCCTGGTGGTAGGACGGGTTGTACGGCGCGCCGCCCTGTTCCGCGCCGTTGCCCGGGGCGCCGAAGGTCTGCAGGTCGTACGGCGCCTTCCGGTTGAGGAGGTTGGTGACGCTGGCGTGCAGCTGCAGGTGGCTGTCCCAGCTGTAGCGCGCCACCACGTTGAGCTCGGTGAACGAGGGCACGTGGCAGAACTTCGAGGGCACGTTGCCGTCGGGGAACACGCTGGACAGCGCGGAGGCGCAGTCCGGGATGCCCTCGCTGGGGTCGGTGACGCTGAAGTGCGAGATGTAGTTGAGCGTGCCCGCGATCTCGAACGGCCCCTTGCCCCAGGTCAGCGTGAACGCGCCGCGCGTGCGCGGCGTGCCGGTGTCCTCCGAGACGAAGGCCGGGCCGTGCGTGCCGGCCAGGTGGTAGCGCACGCCCTGCGCGGTCAGGTCGTACTGCAGCATGTAGCTCACCTGCAGCTCGGCCTTCAGGTTGCCGGCCTCGTGCAGGTCGTACTTGCCGACCACGTCGAGGTCGAGGCCGGACGTCGTCGTCGTGTTGGCGTTGATGAACGGGTAGGTGTCGTATAGGATGTTCTGGTTCGCGTCGCGGTAGATGATGGTGCCCAGGCTCGCGGCGTCGTCCAGCCCGATCTGGCCGAGCTGGCCCACCGAGATGATCTGGTCGCGGATCGTGATGTGGTAGTAGTCCAGCGTCGCGGAGTAGGTCTTGTTCGGCTCGAAGATCGTGCCCAGCGTGAACGAGGTCGACTTCTCGGGCTTCAGGTGCGGCGACGACAGCTGCAGCTCCTGCAGCGCGATGTTGCAGGGGTCGAGCATGCCCGGCGGCAGGTTGGGCTGCACGACGCCGTTGGGGCAGTACACCGGGTCGTGCAGGTTGCCGACGAAGCCGGACGTCGAGCCGGCGTCGCCGGTCTCGGCCGGGTTCGGCGCGCGGAAGCCCTTGGAGAACGTGCCGCGCATCGTGAACTCGCGCACTGGCGTGTACTTGAAGCCGGCCTTGGGCGTCGCGGACGTGCCGGTCAGGTTGTAGTGGTCGACGCGGCCGGCGACGTCCAGCTCGAGTTGCTTGGTCACCGGCGCCACGAGTTCAGCGTAGGCCGCGCTGACCGTCTGCGAGCCCTCGGCGAACGAGTAGATGCCGATCGCCTGCGAGCCGTTGACGAACGACGGCGGGAACAGTTCCTTGAGCCGGCGATGCGTGAAGTCGGCGCCGACGCTCAGGCCCAGCGGGCCGCCGTCGAGATCGGCCAGCGTGTGGCCGGCGCGCACGCTCAGGAAGGTCAGCTCGTTGGTGGATGTCGACGAGGCGCCCGGCGCCACCGCCGCGAGCGTCGCCGCGGAGTTCGCGCCGCCCACCAGGTAGGTGCCGTTGTTCAGCGCGTCCTGCAGCGCCGGGAAGTCGATGTAGTGGTAGAAGCTCGCCTTCGTGCCGACGCGCGTGTAGCCGATCGCGCCGTTGAGGTCCCAGTCGGCGATCGAGCCGGCGAGTTCCGCGACCGCGCGGTAGGAGGTCGACACGGTCGTCTGTTCGAGCGGGCCGATGTCCGGGAAGTCGTAGACGAGGTTGGCGGTATCGCCCGAGGTGTTGCCCGGGTAGGTGGCCGGCACGGTCAGCACGAACGGGAAGCTGTCCGGGAAGGCGGGCGTGGGGGCGGCGCCGGGGCCGAAGTGGAACAGGTTGACGCCGCCGCCGTTGCCGCCGGAGCCCACGCCGGTGGCCGCCGCGTTGTTGTACAGGCCGACCTGGTGCGCCTCGCTGCGCAGGATCGAGCCCGAGAAGTTCGTCTGCCAGCCGCCGCCCAGGTCCTTGGTGTAGCGGCCGAGGAAGTCCAGGTTGCTCGTCTGCGGCGACAGCGTCATGTAGGGATTGCTGTAGCCGCACTGGTCGGCCGCGGCCTGGGTCGCGGTGCATCCGGGGTAGTAGTCGACCGGCACGCCGTTGGCGTCGGTCAGGAAGCCGGTGCCGCTGCCCGCGCCGCTGGACGCGCCCGAGACGACGCCGCCGCTGGTGTACGGATAGGGGCCGGTGCCCTGCGTGAGGTTGGCGCCGCCGTAGGGCGTCCAGTCGGTGCGGGCGAGGTAGGGGCGGTTCTTCAGCAGGATCGAGTTGGCGTGGCGCGCCTCGATCGCGATGTAGCCGTTCTGGCCGTTGCGGGCCAGGTCGCCCCAGCCGGTCGAGATGCTGGCGTGCTGGGTCGCGCCGTCGCCGTGGCTGGTGATGCCGGTCTCGGCGCTCAGCGTCGTGCCGGTCAGGCTCTTCTTCAGGATCACGTTGACGACGCCGGCGATGGCGTCGGAGCCGTAGACGGCCGAGGCGCCGTCCTTGAGCACCTCGATGCGCTCGATCGCATCCATGGGGATCGACGAGATGTCGACGAAGTCGCGCTCGCCGTCGTCGGGCATCGGGTACGAGGCCATGCGGTGGCCGTCGATCAGCACGAGGGTCGCGCCGACCGTCAGGCCGCGCAACGCGACGCCGCTGCCGCCGGCGGCGAACGCGCTGGGCGCGGCCTGCGACAGCGAGCCCATGTTGTTGGCCGTGATGCCGTGCAGGACGTCGCCGATGTTGGTGTAGCCCGAGTTCTTGATGTCCTGCGCCGTCATCACCTGCACCGGGCTGGGCGTCTCGGTGTCGGTGCGGCGCACGTTCGAGCCGGTGACGATGACCTGCTGCGCCGCCGGCGCCGGGGCCGCGTCCTGCGCGTGGACGCCCTGGGCCAGCCAGACCGGCAACCCGGCGACGAGCAGCGCCGGCCGCCAGCGCGGCCGCTGCCGGACGGGGCTGGACGGGCCGTGCGCTGCGACGGCCTGGCGACGGGCGGACGATCGGACTCGACGGGTCATGGGCATTCCTTGTGGTTGTGGATCTTCAGGGTCTCTTCGAAGGGGAAAGGGTCAGCGTTCCGTCTTGAACGACGTGAACGTGCGGGTGCGCATCCGCCGGACGTCCGGGCTCAGGGCGTCGGCGACGCCCACCATCGCGCCGATCTCGGCTGCCGACGGGAAGACGGTGTGATCGCCGGCGATGGCGGGCGCGATGAACTTCCGCGATGCGAGGTTCGGGTTGGCGTAGAACACCTTGTTGGTCAACGCGGCATCGACTTCCGGGCGCAGGATGTAGTTGATCCACTTGAGCGCGTTGGCCTTGTGCGGCGCGTCCGCCGGGATCGCCATCACGTCGAAGAACAGCAGGCCGCCGGTGGCCGGCATCAGCGCGCGGACGTCCTGCCCGGTCTTGTTGTCGAGCGCGCGCCGGCGGGCGATGTTGATGTCGCCGGACCAGCCGAGGGCGACGCAGACGTGGCCGTCGGCCATGTCGTTGATGTAGCCCGAGGAGCTGAACAGCGTCACCGATGGCCGCACGGCGCGCAGCAGCGCCAGCGCCTTCGCGTAGTCGGCGGGGTCCTTGCTGTCGATCGGGCGCCCCAGGTAGTGCAGCGCCGCGGGCAGCACCTCGTCGCCGGAGTCGAGGAAGGAGACGCCGCAGGACTTCAGCTTCGAGACGTACTCGGGCTTGAACAGCAGGTCCCACGCGTTGGCGGGCATGGGCAGCGCGCCGAGCGCCGCGCGCACCTTGCCGACGTTGATGCCGACGGTGGTGAAGCCCCACAGCCAGTCGACCACGTGCGCGTTGCCCGGGTCGATGCGCGCCAGCTGCGCCGAGATCGCCGGGTCGACGTACTTCAGGTTCGGCAGCTGCGACTTGTCCAGGGGCGCGTAGAGATTGTTCTGGATCTGCGCGCGGGCCCAGCTCGACGACGGCACGACGATGTCGTAGCCCGTCTTGCCCGCCACCAGCTTGGAATGCAGGATCTCGTTGCTGTCGAAGTTGTCGTAGTGGACGTGGATCCCGGTTTCCTTCTCGAAGTTCTTCACCGTGTCGTCGGCGATGTAGTCGGACCAGTTGTAGATGTTGAGGACCTTGTCCTCGTCGCCCGCGCGCGCGGCGGCGCCGGCCAGCATGGCCGCGGACGCAACGGCGAGCAGGATGGCGACATGCAGTCGCGGCTTCATCGGACGACCTCCTTAGGTTTGCGGCGACTCGCTCGCGCCGCGGCCGCAGGCCGGGGCGACGACGCCATCGCTTGAACTTTCCGTCGCGAGCTCGCAAGTTGCGGTCCCGCAAAGTTCGGAAAATACCCTTGAAGAAGTGTTCAGTGGCGCAGGTTCATGTTCGCGACAGCTTGTCGCGGCGCGCCGACCAGGCGCCGCGCCATGGCGTCCGCTGCCCGCGTCGCCGAGGCGGGCCGATGATCGTCGCGGTGTTGGATCCGCGCCGCGCGCTGCTAACTACACGATGGAGCGGACAATCCTGTCCGCCACGGTTTTGCGGGGACCTGGGCCGTTCGCTCGATGCGGTCGCGCATGCACCACTTCGTGCCGGCGGAACGATCGTGCGACGTGCCGCCGGGCGCTGCGCATGCGCGCCTGTCCAGGAT
>DASQCX010000531.1:0-3492 GCA_035634455.1 Burkholderiaceae bacterium | reverse complement strand
CCGGCGGCGTGGCCGTGGTGGTCGTTGACGCGCTTGAAGTGGTCGACGTCCACCATCAGCAGCGCGCCCGTGAACGCGCGCTCGGCGCCGCGCACGCGCATCACCTCGCGGAACTGGCGCCGGTTGGCCAGGCCGGTGAGGGCGTCGCGCTCGCTGTGGGCGCGCAGCAGCGCCTCGTGCCGCACCAGCGCGCGATTGAGCTCGCGCATGCGCCGGTACATCATCAGCGCCAGCACGCCCAGCAGCACCAGCGCGGCGCCGGCGAACATCCACAGCCGGCGCGCGATGGCCTGGTTGGCGAGCTGGACCTGCTTGAGCTGGTTGTCGCGACCCAGCAGCTCGATGCGGCGCTTCTGCGACTCCTGGTCATAGCGGGCGCGCAGCTCGGCCTCGGCGGCGTCCTTGTTGGCGGCGCGGATCTCGGTGGTCAGCGCCTCCTCGCGGTGGAACATCTCCAGCGCGCCGGCCGTGTCGCCGGCCTTGCCGAGCGCGTCGCCGAACTCGCGCAGGGCCTGCCGGCGCTGCCCGGGGCCGGTGTCCTTCTGGTACATCTCCAGCACGCGCGCCATCTCGACCTTGGCCTCGCCGACCCGGCCCAGCGCCAGCTTGGCCAGCGTGGCGTTGTGCAGCAGCAGGCGCTCGGTGCGGAAGTCGTGGTGCTTGCGGGCCTCCGGCAGCGCGAGATCGACGGCCGCCAGCGCGTCGCCGGGGCGGCCCTGGCGGACATAGATGTCGGCGAGATTGGTGCGTAGCAGCATCGCCGGGCGCTTCAGGCCGGCGGCGTTGGCGACGGCCAGCGCAGCCTCGTAGTCGGCTTGCACGACCCCGGGCTGCTGGCGCCGGAAATGCAACAACCCGTCCAGGATCGCGACGCGCACCTGCACCCAGGCCGAGCCGTCGGCGCGCGCGACCCGCTGGGCCTGCGCGATCAGCCGGTTGGCGGTGGCGGGGTCGGCGTTGGCCTCGGCCTGCACCGCGGCGACGCCGAGCGAGATCGCCTCGCGCGGACGATCGTCGTTGCGGCGCGCCACGTCCAGCATCGTCTGCGCGTAGGCGCCGGCGACGACGGTGTTGCCCTGGTCGGTGGCGCCGCGCTGGGCGGTGTCGAGCGCGCGCCACCAGTCGCGGTAGTTGCAGTCGGCGGCCTGCGCGGCCCCGGGGGCGCAGGCCTGGGCGTAGGTCGCCAGCGCCGTGCGCGCCAGCGGGTACGAGGCCGCCATGTGGCCGCCGTTGACCTCGATCTCGGCGCGCACCAGCTGGGCGTCGGCCGTGGCCAGCGGCTCGGTGCGGCCCAGCGCGGCGAGCGTGGCGATCTGCGCCAGCGCCTCGTCCGTGCGGCCGTTGCGCGCCTGCACGATGCCGATGCCCGTGATCGCCGCGCGGCGCAGCAGCGGCGTGGCGGCGGCGTCCTGCCTGGCGAGCGCGCGGATGGCCGCGATCGCGCTGTCGGGCGTCTCGTCGCCCTGGCGCACCAGGTCGTCGATCTGCTCGACGACCTCGCCTGGCGCGGCCCGCACCGCGCCGCAGGCGAGGACGACGCCCGCGACGAGCCCGGACACGAACCGGCGCGCGCGCATCACGCCATCTCCACGCCGTTCGCGGGCGCGCGCGGCGCCGCGGCGAAGCCGTCGCGCACGGCCGGCCCGTGCTGGAAGTGCAGGTCGGCGCGGCCCGCCGCGGCCGCCTTCTCGAGGTGCTCGACGAGCTCCTCGACCTGCCCGGCCCCGTCCGCGTCGACGCTGCGCACGCCGCACGCGCCGTTGCGCCCGTGCGCCTTGGCCAGATACATCGCGGCGTCGACCAGCGAGATGGCGCGCTCCCAGTCCAGCGCGAGCTCGCCCTGCGTCGACGCGATGCGCAGCGGGAAGCGCCCGAACCCGATCGACGCCGACACCGGCACCGGGTCGGCTTCGTGCAGCACCGGCGTCTCGGCCAGCGCGCTCAGCAGGCGCTGCGCGAGCGCCTCGGCCTCGCCCTGCGGCAGCGGGCGCACCAGCACCAGGAATTCCTCGCCGCCCCAGCGCGCGATCAGGTCGTCGTCGCGCAGCGCCTGGCGCAGGCGGCGCGCGATCTCCACCAGCACGGCGTCGCCGCCGGCGTGCCCGCAGCGGTCGTTGATCTGCTTGAAGTGGTCGACGTCGAGCAGGTAGAGCGTGCCCACCAGGCCCGCGCCGTGCCGGCCGGCCATCACGGACTGCAGGTGGTGGCGGTTGGACAGGCCCGTCAGCGGATCGATCTCGGCCTGCTGCCGCAGCTGCTCGTTGCTGGCCGACAGCAGCTGGTTGCGCACGCGCAGCCGGCGCGCCAGCACGCCTACGACTGCCAGCAGCAGCAGGCTGACGAGCCCGGCAGCCGTCCATTGCCGCACCTGCAGCTCGTGGTGGCGGATCTCCTCGTCCTGCAGCCGCCCCTCGCGCGCCAGCATGTCGAGCTCGTGCTGGCGGCTCTCGTTGGCGAAGCCCTCCTGCAGCTCGATCAGGGCGCGCTGGCGGTCCTGCTGGTAGAGCTCCTCGGACAGCTGGCGGTACTGGTGGTACGCCGCCAGCGCGTCGGCCTGGTAGCCGGCGCGCTCCAGGTAGCCGCCCAGCTCGTGCTGCGACTCGGAGATGTCGCTGGCGGTGGCGGAGCGCTCGTCGATGCTGGCCGATTGCCGCACCAGCGGCAGGCCCTCGTCCTTGCGGTGCATGCCGATCAGCGCGAGGCCCTTGTTGGCCAGGGCCACGCTCTGCGCGGGCAGGTCGTCGGCCGCCGCGGCCAGCGGCAGCGCCTTGTCGGACAGGTCGTAGGCGGTCTGGAAGTCGCCGCGCTGCAGGTAGTAGTCGGCGATGTTGCCCATGCCGACCAGGATCTGGTGCCGGCTGCCGCTCAGGCGCGCGTGCTCCAGCGCGGCGCGCCAGTCGGCCAGCACCGTGTCCGTGCGCTGGCCGCGGCTGAACAGGATCGCGCGCATCGTGAAGGCGGCGGACAGGCCGAACTCGTCGGCCGACCCCGTGGCCAGCCGCATCTGCTCGCGGTTGATCTCGGTGGCCTTGTCCGTCTGGCCGGCCTCGTACAGCACGTTGGCGATCAGCGCGCGCAGGTCGATGCGGCGCCACATCGGGCCCGTCTCGTCGGTCAGCTTGAGCGCCTGGTTGTAGCGCGCCATCGCCTCGTCGTAGTGGCCGCCGCGGTTCTTCACGTAGGCCGAGTTCATCAGCAGGCACAGCCGCAGGTAGCCCGGCGGATCGGCCGGCAGCAGCGCTTGCGCCTCGATGATCTGGCGTTCGGCCTTGCTGACCTCGCCGTGCGTCTGCAGCCACTGGCCGCGCAGCAGCATCGCGGCCGGGCGCGCCAGCGGCAGGCGGTCGGACAGCGCCTCGATGCGCGCGGCGAGCTGCTCGACGTCGTCGCCCCGGTTCAGGCGCACGTATTGCGAGCCCACCTCCAGCAGCGTCTCGAGGTAGCGCGAATCCTCCACCCGCAGCGTGTCGGCGTAGCGCAGCAGCCCGACGG
>DASQCX010000530.1:0-1696 GCA_035634455.1 Burkholderiaceae bacterium | reverse complement strand
AATCATTGGCGCGCGAACACGGGCCCCTGTAGCCTGCGCACCGGCACGATTTCGGCCGCAACTCTTACGTCACTCGAAACGGAGGCACCCGATGCGACGAATCACATGGCTCGCGGCGCTGCTCGCGCTCGCGCTGCCGCTCGCCGCGCGCGCCCAGCAGGGCACGTCCGCCGCGAGCCCGGCGTTCAGCGCCGTGGTCAAGGAGACGAGGAAGTTCACGATCAGCGCCATCGACAAGCCAGGCCGTGTCGTGACGCTGAAGAACGCCGCGGGCGACACGGCGTCGGTGGAGTGCGGTGACGAGGTGAAGAACTTCGCCCAGCTCAAGGTGGGCGACGTGGTGAAGACCACGTACACCGAGGCGCTCACGGTGCACGTCGAGGGCGCCGGCGAGGCGGAGGCGACGAGCGAGACCCACACGTCGCGGGCGAAGCCCGGCGAGAAGCCGTCCGGCGGCATCATGGAGCGCACGACGGCCAAGGCGAAGATCACGGCCATCGACAAGGTGAAGGGCACCGCGACGCTGCAGACGGCGAGCGGCGAGAGCTTCACGGTCGCAGCCGACGACAAGGCGAACCTCGACAAGGTGCAGGTCGGGAACACCGTCGTGGTGACGTACACGGTGGCGCACGCCATCTCGGTGACGTCGCCCACGGCGACCAAGTCGGCCTCGACCAAGTCCTCGACGAAGTCCAAGGGCTGAAAGCACGCAACGTCAGTTGCCGCCCGCCGGTCCGTCCCTTCGACTCGGGGACCTCCGGCGGGCGGTTCGCGTTTCCCGCGGGGCCCTGACCCGGTGAGCGAACACGCAGACGCGGCGAAGTGCATGACGCCGCGCCCGCGGCCGAGCGGCTGCCAGCGCCGGGCAGGAATTGGTGCCCGGATGGCGCGCGCCGGGTGTTAGGCTCCAGTGCTGGATGCGCCGCGGGCGCCGCAGCCCGGCGCGCATCTGCCCTCCCCACATGGCCGCGTGCCCCCGACCCGCGGTCCACCGTTCGGCCGCGCCTACAGGCTCCCCAATGGCTTCCCGACCGCCACGCGCAGCCACGCTGCTCGTGGCGATGCTCTGCACCGCCGCGCTCGCACGGCGCGCGCACGCCGCCTGGGCGACCGACGGCAGCGCGGTCGTCACGGGGCCCTATGCGCAGACACAGGTCACGCCCGTGCCCGACGCCGAGGGCGGCGTGTTCTTCGCGTGGCTCGATGCCGACAGTGGCTGGAACACCGACATCCTCGCCGTGCGCTGGAGCAGCACGGCCGCGACCCAGCCCGGCTGGACGCCCGGCGGCGACCGGGTGACCGACATCGCCTGCGACAAGCTGAACCCGGCCGCGGCGGCCGACGGCGCGGGCGGCGCGGTGCTGGCGTGGGAGGACAACCGCTGCGTCGGCTACTACCAGATCTACGCGCGGCGCCTGGCCCCGGGTGGGCTCGCGGCCGCGGGCTGGCCCGCGAACGGCGTGCGTATCGCCGCCACCGGCTTGAACCAGCGCACGCCCGCGATCGCGGGTGACGGCGCGGGCGGCGCGTTCGTGGCGTGGACCGACCTGCGCGCCCCCGACGGCGACATCTATCTCCAGCACGTCGACGGCTCGGGGAACACGGTTGCCGGCTGGCCCGCGGCGGGGCTCGGCGTGGGCACCGGGGCCGCCGCGCAATCGGCGCCCGTGGTCGCCCCTGACGGCGCCGGCGGTGT
>DASQCX010000529.1:0-6232 GCA_035634455.1 Burkholderiaceae bacterium | reverse complement strand
GTGCTGTGGCGCGACGACCCGCGCAGCTGGAAGGGCCACGTCGGCTTCTTCGTGCGGCACGACGGCGACGCGGTCGTGCTGCTGGGCGGCAACCAGCTCGGCGCCGTGCGCGAGCAGCGGCATCCGCGGGTGAACGTGCTGGGGTATCGCTGGCCCGCGCCGGCGGGCCGCTGAAACGACGATGGGCGCGGCCCGCGCCGCGCCCATCGCATCGAGCGACGTCGCGCTCAGTGGCCGGCCTGCGCCGAGCCGTTGGCCGACCCGTTGGCGCTCAGGCTCACGCCGTCCTGCCGCGAGGCCGAGCCCTGCAGCGCGCCGTTGCCCGAGCCGTCGGCCGCGACGGAGCGGCTGGACGACGAGGACGTCGCGCCGTTCGAGCGCGTGGCCGTCGCCGAGCCGCTACCGCTGCCCGCGGCGTTGCCCGAGACCGAGCGCGTATGCGACGACTGCGACGACTGCGGCGTCATCGCGGTGCCACCGTGCGAGCGCGAGGCCTGCGCGCTGCCGTCGCCGGCCAGGCTGCCCGCGACGCTGCGGCCGGTGGTCGAGGACGTCGTCGCGTTGCTGCCGTTCCAGGGCGCGGTCGGGGTGCCCGCGTCATGCGAGTGCGTGGCCGTCGCGCTGCCGTTGCCCGCCAGGCTGCCCGCGAGCGAGTGCGCGGACGGCGCGGTCGTCGAGGACGGGGTCGTCGACGGCGTGGTGGCCGACGCGCCGCCCGCGGCGTCGTGCGAGGCCGAGCCGGTCGCGTTGACGGCGCCCGCGAGCGCGCCCTGCGAGGCGTTGCCGCCGTTGGCGGCGGTGCCCGTCGCGGCGTTGGCGGCGCCGTTGGCCGAGCCCTGCACGCCGGCGCTCGTGTTGCCGGCGGCCGAGCGCAGCGCGCCCACGCCGTCGCGCGCACCCTGCACGCCCGCGCCCGCGGCGGCCTTGCCGTCGGCGGCGCCGCTGGCCGCGGTCGCCTTGGCGGCGGCCGCGACGCCCTTGGCGTTGGTCGCCGCGTTGCCGGCCGCGGTCTTGCTCGCGTCGACCACGTTGCCGGCGGCGTCCTTCACGGGCGTGGCGTCGGGCGTCGCCAGGTTGCCGGCGACATTGCCGGTCGCGTTGCCGGTGAGGCTGCCCGTGGCGCTGCCGAGCGGGCCGGTGCGGCTCAGGCCGCCCGCGCCGCCGAGGCCGCCGCCCAGGCCTCCGCCGAGCCCGCCGCCGCCCAGCAGGCCGGCGTGCGCCGCGGGGGAGAGCGCCACGCAGGCGCTGGACAGCGCCATCACGGCGACGATGTGGAGGGGGGAGTGCTTGCGGGTCATGTCGTTCACCTTTGCTTGAGTGGCGCGCGACGATTCGCGGCCTGCAAAGGGAGAACGAGGGCGGCGCGGGCTTTCTTCCGCCGCGCTTGAAAAAAGATGTAACTAGCGCGCCCGCGCCAGTTCGACGTCGTCCGGCGGCGTGCGCAGCTTCTCGGCGACCAGGCCGCGCCCGATGCCGTCGCGCGGCGCCTGCGGCAGGTCGCGCGCGCTGCCGGCCAGGCGCGCGAGCGCGGCGCGGGCGCCCTCGGGCGAGGCCGCCTGGTAGTTCGCGGCCAGCAGGCCGGCGACGAACGGCGCGGCGAACGAGGTGCCGCGCACCGGCGCGAACGCGCGCGTGCCGCTGGCGGCGGCGGCCATGTCGGCGCCCGGCGCGACGAACATCACCTGCGGCCCGCGCGCGCCCTCGGCCAGCAGGCGCAGCCTGCCGTCGACCGCGCCCACGCCGACCACGCCCGGCCACGACGCCGGATACAGCGGCGGCGCCGCCGGCCCGTCGTTGCCGACGGCCGCGACGACCAGCACGCCCTGCGCGACCGCGCGCTCGACGAGCCGCTGCAATATCTGGTTGGCCGGCCCGACCAGGCTGATGTTGACGACGGCCACCTTCTGCCTGGCCATCCACGCCAGCTCGCGCGCGATCGCCTCCACCGAGCCGCCGGTGGGCGCGTCGCAATAGACGTCGCCCGCGACCAGCACCGCATGCGGCAGCGCCGACTCGAAGCGCGCGTCCTCGCCCACCATCAGCGACGCCACCGCCGTGCCATGCGGCGCGGGATGGTCGCCGTCGCTGCAGCCGTGGCGGCGGACGCTGGCGTGGCGGAAGGCCGGGTGCGAGGCGTCGACGCCGCTGTCGATCAGGCCCACCTGCAGCGCGGCGTCGTTGGCGGACGCGGGACGAACGACGGGCGGCGGCGCCGGCGCCGCGGCGTTCGGCGACGCCGCCCCCACGCCGCCGCTGCCCGTGTAGACATGGTGGAAGTCGTACGCGCCGGCGGGGTCGAGCGCGCGGGCCCGCGCGAGCGCGTCGGCGAGCGACACGCCGGGCGGCGCCTTCAGCACGAGCAGCGCTTCGTCGTCCAGGCCGTCCAGCGCATCCTCGCGCAGCGGCTGGAAGCCGGCGGCCAGCAGCGCGTCGCGCGCCGCGCGGCCGGAAGGCTGCGCCAGCAGCTCGGCGCGCACGATCAGCTCGCCGCGCGGGTCGCGGTCGAGCTCGCGCCGGTGCGCGCGGGCGCGGGCGGCGATCTCGTCCAGCCGCGCGCTGGCGAGGTCGACCGGTGCCAGCACGTTGTCGACCAGCGGCTCGACTCGCTGCAGCAGCGGCGACTGCGTGATCGGCGACAGCGTCGAGCCCAGCGAGGGCAGGCGCAGCTGCGCGTGGGCGGCGCCGGACAGCAGCGCGGCCGCGAGGGCGAGGAATCGGCGGGTTCCGAGGTTCATGTTCGAATAACGTCCGAGCCATGGAAGAAAATCCATCGCCACGACGTTCTCCCATCATGTCATGAGCCAGTCGCCCCTTGCGTTGCGCGCGGAGATCGCGGCCCTGCTGCCGCGGCTGCGCCGTTTCGCCCGATCCGTCACCCATCACCGGGAGGACGCGGACGACCTCGTGCAGATCGCGGTCGAGCGTGCGTTGAAGCACCTCGACCAATGGCAGGACGGAACTCGACTGGACAGCTGGCTGTTTCGAATCATGAAGAACGCGTGGATCGACGAAGTGCGCGCGCGCGGCCGCCGCGACGAGGTGCTCGCCCCCGAGGAGGCCGGCGAGCACGTCGGCCATTCCGAGACGGGCAGCCGCGACATCCGGCTGTCCATCGAGAAGGCGATGGCCCACCTGCCCGAGGAGCAGCGCATCGCCGTGAGCCTGGTGCTGGTCGAGGGCCTGCCCTACAAGGAGGCGGCCGAGGTGCTGGACATCCCCATCGGCACGCTCACCAGCCGGCTGGCGCGCGGCCGCGACGCGCTGCAGGCCATGCTGGGCGACGGAGACCTGACGCCATGAGCTCGATCAACGAACAGGATCGCATCGCCGTGATGGCCTACGTCGACGGCGAGCTGCCGCCGGAGGACGTCGCCGCCTTCGACGCCCGCCTCGCGCTCGAGCCCGCGCTCGCTGGCGCGGTCGCGCGCGAGCGCGCGCTACGCGCGAGCCTGCGGTCGGCCTATGCGCCGGTGCTGGACGAGCCGCTGCCGCCGGGGCTGCTGGACCTGCTGGCGCTTCCCGCCGATGCCGCCAAGGAGGCGCCGGTGCACCTCGTCGCCGCGCCGGCGCCCGCCGCCAACGAGCCCCTGCCCACCGGCGCCAACGACGCCCACCGCGCCGCGCTGCCGCACGCGCGCCGCTGGTCGTGGCCGCAGTTCGGCGCGATGGCCGCCTCGCTGGTGCTGGGCGTGCTGCTCGGCACGCGCGCCCTGGCGCCGCACGCGCCCGCGGGCGGCGACACGCTGGCCCTGAACGTCGCGCCCGACGGCGCCATCACCGCGCAGGGCGCGCTGCGCGACGCGCTCGAACAGGACGTCGCCGGCACCGTGCTCGACCCGAACGCCAAGGTCGGCGTCGGCCTCACCTTCCGCGATCACGCCAGGCAGTTCTGCCGCACGTTCACGCTGGACAGCGCGTCGTCCGGCATCGCCTGCAAGCAACCGGACGGCTGGGTCGTCGCGCACCTGGAGCACGGGCGCAACGCCCGCTCGGGCGAGCAAGGCGGCTACCGCACCGCGGCCAGCCCGCTGAGCCCGACGCTGCTGCAGGCCATCGACGCGATGCGCGAGGGCGACACGCTGGACGCCGCCGGCGAGGCCGCCGCCAAGGCGAAGGGCTGGAAGCCGTAGGCCGTCCGCGGGGCTTAAGCGTGCCCTAAGCGACCGCCCGCAGATTGCGCCGTTTCCCCAGGCCCACAATCGCACGCATGAGACTGCTTTTCGTCGAGGACGACCACATGATCGGCGAGACCGTCGTCGACGTCCTGCGCGCCGAGAACTACGCGGTCGACTGGATCAAGGACGGGACGAGCGCGCAGGCCGTGCTGCGCACGCAGGCCTACGACCTGCTGCTGCTCGATCTGGCGCTGCCCGGCAAGGACGGCATCGAGGTGCTGCGCGGGCTGCGGGCGGCCAGGCTGCGCATCCCGGTGCTGATCGCGACGGCGCGCGATTCGGTGGAGCAGCGCATCGCCGGCCTGGACGCCGGCGCCGACGACTACGTCCTCAAGCCCTACGACCTCGGCGAGCTGCTGGCGCGCGTGCGCGCCCTGCTGCGCCGCGCCGCGGGCCGGGCCGAGCCGGTCTACGAGCACATGGGCGTGACGCTGAACCCAGCCACGCGCGAGGCGACGGTGAACGGGCAGCCGGTGCTGCTGTCCTCGCGCGAATGGGCGGTGCTGGAGCCGCTGATCGCGCGGCCCGGCGCGGTGCTGTCGCGCGCGCAGCTCGAAGAGAAGATCTTCGGCTTCGACGACTCCATCGCCAGCAACGCCGTCGAGGTCTACGTGCACGGCCTGCGCAAGAAGCTGGGCGCCAACCTGATCCAGAACGTGCGCGGCCTGGGCTACCTGGTGCCGCGCGAATGAGGGCGGAGGCGACCCACTCGCTGCGCACGCGCCTGCTGGGGTGGCTGATGGCCGCCATCGTGCTGGCCGCCCTGGCGCAGGCCGCCTTCGCGTACTTCACCGCGCTGTCGCAGGCCGACGTCATCTTCGACCGCCATCTGCGCACGATGGCGACGGCGCTGATCTCGGGCACGTCGCTCGGCTCGCTGCCGCCCAGCGGCGAGGTCAACGCCGACCGCGCGGGCGAGGACTTCGTCGTGCAGCTGTGGAACGCCAAGGGCGAGCCGATCTTCCGCACCGCGGCGCACCAGAAGCTGCGCCAGCCGGCACAGCCCGGGTTCTCGACCGTGCAGGCGCTCGACGGCCGCGACTACCGCGTCTACTCGACGACCGCGCCCGGGCTGACGGTGCTGGTGGCGCAGGACATGACCGCGCGCCGCGACATGGCCCGCACGCTGGCGCTGCGCACCGCCCTGCCCGAGCTGCCCACCGCGCCGCTGCTGGCCCTGCTGGTGTGGTGGGTGGTCAGCCGCTCGCTCGCACCGGTGGCGCGGCTGCGCGCGCAGATGGCCGCGCGCAAGGTCGACGAGTTCACCCCGCTGAGCGAGCGCGGCCTGCCCGCCGAGATCCAGCCGCTGATCCAGGAGCTGAACCTGCTGTTCGAGCGCCTGCGCCAGGCCTTCGACTCGCAGCGCGTGTTCGTCGCCGACGCCGCGCACGAGCTGCGCTCGCCGCTGGCCGCGCTCAAGATCCAGCTGCAGGGCCTGCAGCGCGCGGGCGACGACCCCACGCGCGAGCTCGCCGTCAAGCGGCTGGCGGCCGGCATCGAGCGTGCCGGCCACCTGGTCGACCAGATGCTGGTGCTGGCGCGCCAGGAGGCCAGCGTCGCCGAGGGCGTGGCGCTGGCGCCGCTGGATCTCGCGCAGCCCGGCTTCCTCGCCTTGAGCGACACGCTGGCCAGCGCGCAGGCGCGCCAGATCGACCTCGGCGTGCACCGCGCCGAGAGCGCGACGGTGGCCGGCAACGCCGAGTCGCTGCGCATCCTCGTGCGCAACCTGCTGGACAACGGCGTGAAGTACACGCCCGCCGGCGGCACCGTCGACCTCAGCGTGCACGCGACGCCCGAGGGCGCGCTGGTGACGGTGGAGGACAGCGGCCCGGGCATCCCCGAGAAGGATCGCGCCCGCGCGCTCGACCGCTTCTACCGCGTCGTCGACGGCGCCGGCGCCACCGGCAGCGGGCTGGGCCTGGCGATCGTCAAGGCGATCGCGGACATGCACGGCGCCACGATCGTCCTCGACGACTCGCGGCGCCTGGGCGGGCTGCGGGTGCGCGTCGCGTTCGGCCAGCGTTCAGCGCTTTAAGCGCCACCTAAGA
Organism: Burkholderiaceae bacterium; assembly: GCA_035634455.1. Taxonomy (GTDB): domain Bacteria; phylum Pseudomonadota; class Gammaproteobacteria; order Burkholderiales; family Burkholderiaceae_C; genus Scleromatobacter. Next base: position 9 of record DASQCX010000529.1, on the reverse strand, counting down.
CAGCACGCC
>DASQCX010000528.1:0-1700 GCA_035634455.1 Burkholderiaceae bacterium | reverse complement strand
GGCGCGGAAGAACGCGTCGTCGGGGTGGCCGGCAGGCATCGCGAGATGCGCCGTGAGCGCGACGTCGGTCGTGCCGGTCGCCCAGACGTGGAGGTCGGTCACGCGGGCGACGCCGGGCAGCGCCGCGAGCTCGGCGCGCACGGCGTCGAGATCGATCGAGGTCGGCACGCCATCGAACATGAGGTGCAGCGAGTCGCGAAACAAGCCCCAGGTGCCGAGCAGGATCACGACTGCGATCGCCAGGCTCGCCACCGGATCGAGCCACATCCAGCCGAGCCACGCAGTGAGCGCGGCGGCGACGACGACAACGGCCGATACCGCGGCATCGGCGGCCATGTGCACGAACGCACCGCGCGCGTTGAGGTCGACGTGGCTGCCGCGAAAGAACAGCATCGCACTCGCGCCGTTGACGACGATGCCGATCGCGGCGACCACCATCACCGTTCCGGTGGCGATCGGCTCGGGCGCCGTCAGCCGCCCGATCGCTGCCCACGCGAGCGAGCCGATCGCGACGAGCAGCAGCAGCGAGTTCGCGAACGCGGCGAGGATCGACGCCCGCTTCCAGCCGTAGGTATGGCGTGCGTCGGGCGCCAGCCGACCGGCGAACGCGCCCGCCCACGCGAGGACGAGCCCGAGGACGTCGCCGAGGTTGTGGCCGGCGTCGGCGAGCAGCGCGAGCGAGTCGGCGCGCCAGCCGTAGTAGGCCTCGACGACGACGAACGCGACGTTGATCGCGATGCCGATCGCGAACGCCCGCTCGATGCCTTGCGCGACGTCGCCGTGCGCGCGGGAGTGGCCGTGTCCATGCCCGTGCCCATGCGCGTGCGCGTGGCCGTGCGCGTGGCCGTCGTCGTGGCGGTGCATGGCGCGACTGTGCCGCGTGCGGGCGCTCAGCGGGCGAGCTCGGCGCGCATCGCCCCGATCACCGCGCGGTAGTCGGCGGCGCCGAAGATCGCGCTGCCGGCGACGAACGTGTCGCAGCCGGCGTCGGCGGCGGCGCGGATGTTGTCGACCTTGATGCCGCCGTCGACCTCTAGGCGGATGTCGCGGCCGCTCGCATCGATCCGCTCGCGCACCTGCGCGATCTTTCGCAGCGCCGAGGCGATGAAGCTCTGCCCGCCGAAGCCCGGGTTGACGCTCATCACGAGCACGAGGTCGACCTTGTCGATGACCCATTCGAGCAGGTCGATCGGCTCGGCCGGGTTGAACACGACGCCGGCCTTGCAGCCCTCGTCGCGGATCAGCTGCAGCGTGCGGTCGACGTGGGTGGCCGCGTCGGGGTGGAAGCTGACCAGGTCGGCGCCGGCCTTCGCGAAGGCCTGCGCGAGCGCGTCGACCGGCTCGACCATCAGGTGCACGTCCATCGTCGCGGCGGCGCCGTCGCGCCGCACGCAGTGCGGGCGGATGGCCTGCGCCACCTGGGGACCGAGCGTGAGGTTGGGCACGTAGTGGTTGTCCATCACGTCGAAATGCACCCAATCCGCGCCGGCGGCCAATGCCTTGGCGGTGTCCTCGCCCAGCCGGGCGAAATCGGCGGAGAGGATCGAAGGTGCGATGACGTTGGATTGCTTGCTCATGCTCGTGATTCCTGTCGGAGCGCACTCTGTGCGCGACCTGGGTTTGCGAGGCGATGCAGATCGCGCACAGGGTGCGCTACGGCACGTAGACGCCTGGTTTATTTGAATCCGCGCTCGGCCTTG